>DATLHN010000119.1:0-21257 GCA_035539875.1 Armatimonadaceae bacterium | reverse complement strand
GGTCTCGGACTCCTCCGGCGCGGGGGCGTCGTCCTCTTCCGCGAGCAGCATCTCGGTCACCTCTTCGATCGATTCGGGCAGGGTGACGCCGTCGATGTCGATCGGCTCCTCGATCTGGAAGCCGTCCCGGCCGATGTCCTGGGGGAGGTGGGTGGACGTGCCGCGTGAGACGCCCATCACGGTGCCGGTCATGTCCGGCTCCCGGTTCGTGACCAGATCACCCAGGATGCCGTCCTCGTCCGCGCCGGCGTCGGGGGCGGGGTCCACCGGGAGCATCTCCTCCTCGAAGTCGGCCCGGGTCAGGTACGCGTCTTCGACCGGGGCGGTCGGCTTCACCCCCCGGTCGCCGGGGAGCGCCGGCGCGTCGTAGTCGTGGTCGCGCCGCGCGTCGATGAGGTCGCCGAGCGTCTCCACGTCGGCGTCGTTCTGCAAAAGCGGGTGATCCTCCGCGGGCATGTCCTGGGGCTTCAGCCCCGCACTGTCCGCATACTCCTTGAATCGGCTGTCCATCGCGTCCGGGTCCTTTCTGAACCGCTCACCAATGCGCTCCTTTTACCCCGCAAGGGAGCCCGGTTAAGCGCCCCGGACCGGGGGTAAAACCCGGGTGCCGGTGCGGGAAGAGGGAGGCGACCGTGATGGGACTTCTGGACGGTAAAGTGGCTTTCGTGACGGGCGCCGCGAGCGGCATCGGGCGCTGCAGCGCGCTGCGCTTCGCCGAGGAGGGCGCGAAGGTGGCGCTCGCGGACGTCAGCGAGGATGAGGGCCAGAAGGTGACCCGCGAGATTTCGGACGCCGGGGGCGAAGCGCTCTTCACGACGTGCGACGTGAGCGACCCGGAATCCGTGCGGAAGGCGCTCGATTCGGCGGTGGACCGGTTCGGGCGGCTGGACGTGGTCATGGCGAACGCGGGCGTCAACGGCGTCTGGGCTCCCATCGACGAGCTGGAGCCGGACGAGTGGGACCGGACGCTCGACATCAACCTGAAGGGCACCTACCTCACGCTGCACTTCGCCGTGCCGCACCTCAAGCGGGCGGGCGGGGGCAGCGTCATCGTCACCAGCAGCGTCAACGGCACCCGGACCTTCTCGAACCCCGGGGCGCACGCCTACAGCGCCAGCAAGGCGGGGCAGGTAGCGCTGGCGAAGATGGCCGCGCTGGAGCTCGGGCGCGACAACATCCGCGTCAACGTCATCTGCCCGGGCTACATCCCCACGAACATCGAGGAGACCACCGAGAAGCGCGACACCGAGAAGATAGCGATCGAGGTGGAGATGCCCCAGGGGTCGCCCGCGCTCAACGAGGGGGTCGGGCAGCCGGAGGACGTCGCGGACACCTGCGTCTTCCTCGCCTCGGACCTGTCGCGCCACGTCTCCGGGACGGAGATCTACGTGGACGGCGGGGCGTCGCTCCTGCGGTAGACGATAGAATGGCGACATGATCCGCGTTCTGTTCGTTTGTCTGGGCAACATCTGCCGCTCGCCGATGGCGGAGGCGGTTCTCCGGCACAAGGTCCGCGAGGCCGGGTTGGAAGCACGCATCTCCGTGGACAGCGCGGGCACGGGCCACTGGCACGCGGGCGAGCCGCCCCACCACGGCACGCGCCGCCTGCTCGACCGGTACGCCGTCTCCTACGAGGGGATGCGCGCGCGTCAGATCACGCCGGACGACCTGCACACGTTCGACTACGTCCTGACGATGGACGACCAGAACCTGGAGGACGTGCGGGCGATGGCGCAGGGCCGGGCGAAGGTCGCGCCGCTGCTCTCGTTCGCGCCCGACCTTGGCGTCGCGGAGGTGCCGGACCCGTACTACACCGGCGGGTTCGAGGGCGTGTACTCCATGATCGACGCCGCCTGCGACGCGCTACTCGCGACCGTCCGCCGCGACCACGGCCTGTAGCGGAGCGCCGCCATGCTGCCCGCCGACCTTGCCGATTCGCTGTCCGCCGCCCTCGGCGGCGTGCGCGTCCTCGGGGCGTCCCCCGTCTCCGGGGGGATGATCAACCGCGCGGCGCGCGTGGAGACGTCGGAGGGTCCCGTATTCGTCAAATGGCCGGGGGAGGGGGGCGAGGCGTCGCCCCTGCCGGGCCTGTACGCGGCGGAGGCGGACGGACTGGAGCGCCTGCGGGCCGCGCCCGGCGGCCTGCGGGTCCCCCGCGTGCTGGCGGCGAGCGACGACCCCGCCCGAACTCCCTTCCTCACCCTGGAGTACGTCGCGCCGGAAGCCCCGGTTGCGTTCCAGGATGCGTTCACCCGCCGGTTCGCGGAGGGGCTCGCCCGCCAGCACCACTGCCGACCGGATGGCGGGCGGCGGCGGGGGTACGGACTGGGGCGCGATAACTATCTCGGCCCGGAGCCGCAGGCGAACGGCTGGGTGGACGACTGGCCGGACTTCTACGCCGAGCGCCGCCTGCTCCCGCAGATAGACGCCGCCCGGGACCGGCGTCCCGAGATGACGTGGGAGCGGGAGCGGCTTCTCATGCTCGTCGTGGAACGCCTGGACGACCTGCTGGCGGGGATGCCGGATGAGGCGTCGCTGTTGCACGGCGACCTGTGGAGCGGCAACTTCCTGCGCGCCGCGGGCGACGAACCGGTGCTCGTGGACCCGGCGGTGTACTACGGGCCGCGCGAGATGGAGATCGCGTACGTGGAGCTTTTCGGCGGCTTCCCGCCGGGGTTCGTGGCTGCGTACCGGAACGTCTATCCCCTCGACCCGGGCTACGAGCGGCGGCGTCCCCTGCACCAGCTATGGCACCTGCTCGTCCACTGGAACCTCTTCGGCGAGCCGTACGGGGCCCGCTGCGAGGAGGTCTGCCGCCTGTACGTCGCCTGAGGCGGCGTCAGCGCATCTGGACGGGGTAGACGGGTTCCATCTTGCCACCTCGGTTGTAGTAGAGTTGGTAGCGGCTGATCCAGCCGACCGCGCCCGCCTTCTCGCCTTCGAGGACGCGCACCTGCGTCATCGTGCCCTGGGAGGTGACGGGCTCGACGCGGGCGAGGCGCGGGACCTGGATGATCTGGCCGGACAGGAGGAGGCGGCGCTGGGTGGGGGTCTGGCCCTCGGGGTTGCGAACGACGCTGCCGGGCATGCCGCCGACGCTCGGGCGGGTGTTCTCCGTCTCCCAGGCGGCCAGGTCGTCCATGTCCTGCGCCGCAAGGACCGCGTTGTCGAACACCCAGAGGTCGTCGGGGCGCTCGGGGACCTGCGGCCTGGTGGCGGAGACGACGGCGGGCGTGTCCGGGTAGACGAGGCGCGGCGTCGGCTCGGGAACGGGCGGCGCGGGACGCGCGGGAGGACTCGCGGCGGCGGGCGTCGCTACGGCCTGGATGGGGCCGGCGGCGCGCAGGGCGCGCTGCCAGCCCAGGTAGAGTCCGCTCAGCACCAGAAGCGCGAGCACGATGACGGCGGCGGTGGCTCCCCGGTCCATGCGTGGTACGACCTCCCGCCGTTATTGTACGTCGAGTTTAGCCGATGGAGACGATCTGGTAGGTCGCCCGGCCGCCGGGGGTGTCCACTTCGACCTTTTCGCCGGCCTGCTTGCCCATGATAGCCTTCCCGACGGGGGACAGGGGAGAGATCTTGTCGTTGAGGGGGTCGGCTTCGTTCGCGCCGACGATGGTGTAGGCGAATTCGTCGCCGAACTCCAGGTCCCGAAGCTGTACGGTCGAGCCCATCCCCACGGCGTCCGATCCGGAAGCCTCCTCCACGATCTTCGCGCGGTCGAGCATCGCCTGCAGGTCGGCGATGCGCCCGGCGACGAAGCCCTGCTGCCGCTTGGCGTCCTGGTAGTCGAAGTTCTCGGAAAGGTCGCCGAGGGCGCGGGCCTGGCGGATGCGCTCGGAGAGCGCGGGCATCTCCACCTCGCGCAGTTGTCGCAGCTCGTCGTCTAACTTCAGCTTCCCGGCGGGCGTCAGGATGATGTCCTCGGCCATGTTCAGGCGAATCCTCTCTCGCACCCGGTCGGGTTGTGGGATAGCAGCGAGTGCTGCCGCGCGCGCTTCCTTTAGCGCGTTGACCGGGCCGGGCGATAAACGAAAAGCCCCGCTGCGTGCGGGGCAGGCGCGCTGCGCGGTGCTTCAAGCGTTCTCGCCGGATATTCGGATTGGTTGGGAACGACAGTCGCCGACCTCGGCGAAAGCTTCGGTCGGCGCAGTCCCTAATTATACCCAAAGCGGGCCGCGGGGTCAACTCCGTCGCGGTCCGGAAAAATCGTCCCGTGCTTCGGGAACTTCCCCCGCGTTATTTCGTAAGAATTTATGCCGCTATCGTTGACAGGGATGTTGCGCAGTGGTAATGTGATAGTTCGTGCCGCCTGACCATAGCAGTCGCCGTTCGCCCTGTCGGCGACCTGTCGCGCGTCATAACTGCGTCCGGAGATCCTCCGGCGCACGGACGATATAGGAGCGCTTCGGACAACCCTTCATCGGTCCGAAGCGTGTCTTGCCGTCCGCAGGAGGGGTCAAAGCCTGTATGGAAATTCAGCACACTGCCAAGCGTGCCACTCACGCCATCGCCATCCCCAACCTCGTTGAACTTCAGCTCAACTCCTACCGCTGGTTCCTGGAAGAGGGGCTTAACGAGCTCTTCGATTCCTTTTCTCCCATATTTGATTTTACCGGCACGACCGGAATCGAGCTGATCGACTTCACGCTCGGCGAGCCCAAGTACACCCTGGAGCAGTGCCGTTCGCGTGACGTTACCTTCGAGGTTCCTATCAAGGCGCGCGTGCGCCTTATCGGCGGGCAGGAAGTCATCGAGTCCGAGGTCTATCTGGGCGATCTGCCGCTCATGACGGAGAAGGGTACCTTCGTCGTCAACGGGGCCGAGCGGGTCGTCGTCTCCCAGCTTTCGCGCTCCGCCGGTATCTACTTCCGCGACCAGCTCGACCTGACCCTCAACTGGCAGTTCTTCGCGACCCTGATCCCCTCGGAGGGGCCCTGGGTCGACATCGAGACTGACTCGTCCGAGGCGATCACCGTTCGCATCGGTCAGAACAAGAAGTTCGCGATCACGACGCTTCTGCGCGCCCTCCACGCCTTCCCGATCGCCTGTCCCGAGGGTGAGTACGAGGTCTACTTCAACGAGCTCATCGGCAAGAAGCTCGCCGAGCCGGTCGTCGACCCGGTGACCGGTGAGGTGCTCCTGGACGCCGGCGAGGTCGTGTCCCCGGACCGCTTCCGGGTGGCCCAGCGCACCCTCGGGGGCGAGGACGCCGTCCGCCTGGAGCGGGCGACGGTCGTCGTCGAGTCCGCCCCGTGCGAGACGGACGAGCAGATCCTCGACCGGTTCGGCACGCGCGTCACCATCGACGCGCCGGACGCCGACTCGCTCGTGGGCAAGTTCGCCGTGTCGGACATCTTGGACGAGAACGGCAAGACGCTGGTGCCGGCCTACGGCAAGATCGACAAGGAGCTGGCGCGCCGCGTCGCCGCGCTGGAGCTTTCGTCGCTCGACGTCCTCGAGGTAAGCCGCAACATCGCGGCGACCCTGGAGATGGAGGACCCGAAGGTCGTGGACCGGCAGACGGCTCTGCTGGACATCTACCACAAGATCCGCCCGGGCGACCCGGCGACCCCGGAGTCGGCGCGTTCGCTGCTGCAGTCGATGTTCTTCGACAGCCGCCGCTACGACCTGGCGAAGGTCGGACGCCACAAGCTGAACAAGAAGCTCGGGGTCAACCTGCCGAACTCGGTCCGGACCGTGACCAAGGACGACCTGGTCGCGATCATCGAGTACATCCACGGCCTGGCGCGCGTCAACATGGGCGGCGGGGCCGAGGTCACCGACGAGGACCGGCTGCGCTACACCACGGACGACATCGACCACCTGGAGAACAAGCGCGTCCGCTCGGTCGGCGAACTGCTCTACTCGCAGCTGCGCATGGGCTTCCTGCGCATGGAGAAGGTCGCCAAGGAGCGCATGACGTCGCTGGACACCGAGAACATCATTCCGCAGGTGGTTCTCTCGGTCAAGCCGATCTCGGCGGCGATCAAGTCGTTCTTCGGCTCGTCGCAGCTCTCGCAGTTCATGGACCAGACGAACCCGCTGGCGGAGCTGACGCACAAGCGCCGCCTCTCGGCGCTCGGCCCGGGCGGTCTGTCGCGCCAGTCGGCCAAGCTGGAGGTCCGCGACGTCCACCACTCGCATTACGGGCGCATCTGCCCCATCGAGACGCCGGAAGGGCCGAACATCGGCCTGATCGGCTCGATGGCGGTGCACGCCCGGGTGGACCCGTTCGGCTTCCTGGAGACGCCGTACCAGCGGGTCAAGGACGGCAAGGTCACCGGCGAGATCGACTGGCTGCCCGCGGACAACGAGCACCACTTCCGCATCGCCCCGGCGAGCGTTCGCCTGAAGGAGGACGGCTCGTTCGTGGACTCGATGGTGCAGGTGCGCCATCACAACGAGTACCCGATCATCCCGGCCGGGCAGATTGACTACATGGACGTCGCGCCCCAGCAGCTCGTCTCCGTCGCGACGGCCATGATCCCGTTCCTGGAGAACGACGACGCCAACCGCGCCCTGATGGGCGCGAACATGCAGCGGCAGGCCGTTCCCACCCTGCGCCCCGACGCGCCGCTGGTCAAGACCGGCATGGAGCGGCGGGCCGCCCAGGACTCGGGCGCGGTCATCATCGCCAAGCGGGGCGGGCGCATCCGAAAGGTCACGGCCGAGGAGATCGTCATCGAGACGACCGACGGGCGCATAGACCGCTACCCGCTGCTGAACATGATCCGGTCCAACCAGGCCACCTGCATCACGCAGCGGCCGATCGTGGACAACGGGCAGCGCGTCCGCCAGGGGCAGGTCATCGCCGACGGTCCGTGTACCGACGGCGGCGAGCTGGCGCTGGGCCAGAACATCACGGTCGCGTTCATGCCCTGGAACGGCTACAACTACGAGGACGCCATCCTGCTCAGCCGGCGGCTCGTGCGGGACGACATCTTCACGTCGATCCACATCGAGAAGTACGAGCTGGAGGCGCGCGACACCAAGCTCGGCCCCGAGGAGATGACCCGCGACATCCCGAATGTCGGCGAAGACGCTCTGAAGGACCTGGACGAGGACGGCATCGTCCGCGTCGGGGCGGAGGTGCGCGCCGACGACATACTCGTGGGCAAGGTCGCGCCGAAGGGGCAGGGCGAGCTGACCGCCGAGGAGCGACTGATCATCGCGATCTTCGGCAAGAAGGCGGAAGAGACCCGCGACGTCTCCCTGCGCCTCCCGCACGGGGAGAAGGGCAAGGTCGTCGACGTCAAGGTCTTCTCGCGCTTCAAGTACCGGTGCCCGCAGTGCGAGTACGTGTACAACTTCAGCAAGCGGCCGGACAGCCTGACCTGCGACCGCTGCGGGAGCCCGACGCTCGATAAGCTGCCGCCGGACGAGCTCCAGGCGGGCGTGAACAAGCTCGTGCGCGTCTACATCGCCCAGAAGCGCCAGATCATGGAAGGCGACAAGATGGCGGGTCGCCACGGCAACAAGGGGGTCGTCTCCAAGATCCTGCCCGAGGCCGACATGCCGTTCCTGCCGGACGGCACGCCGGTGGACATCGTCCTGAACCCGCTGGGCGTTCCGAGCCGTATGAACATCGGCCAGATCATGGAGACCCACCTCGGGTACGTCGCCCGCGAGTTCGGCGCGCAGTTCGTCGAGCCGATCTTCGAGGGCTCGACCGAGGCGGAGATCCTCAAGGAGATGAGCCGGTACGGCCAGAAGAAGCGCCGCGAGATGCTCGAGCGCTTCATCGCGAGCGACCTCAAGCTGCCGATGGAGTTCCCGGAGGTGGAGGACGAGCGCGAGCAGACGGTCGAGGACCTGATGGGGCCGCTGGAGGCCGCGCTGCGCGACCTCGACGCCCGCGGCCTGGAGCGCGTCTCGCGCATCCTGGCCGGGCCGGTCGTCCTGGAGGAGGACGAGGACCTGGATGAGGAAGACGAGGACGAGGAGTCCGGTGAGGCCGCCGCTGCGGCGCCCGCGCCGCCCGTCCCGGCCGACTTCGACTACGCCGGGCTGCTCGACACGATCCGGGAGCGCGTGTGGCGGCGGGTCGGGTTCCACGAGGACACCTGCAAGAGCGACGTGCGCGACGGGCGGACGGGCGAGAAGTTCAACATGCCCGTCACCATCGGCAACATCTACATGCTGAAGCTGGCGCACCTTGTCGACGACAAGATCCACGCCCGCTCGACCGGCCCCTACTCGCTGGTGACGCAGCAGCCGCTCGGCGGCAAGGCGCAGTTCGGCGGGCAGCGGTTCGGCGAGATGGAGGTCTGGGCGCTGGAGGCGTACGGGGCGGCCTACACCCTCCAGGAGATCCTGACCATCAAGTCGGACGACGTCGTGGGCCGCGTCAAGACGTACGAGTCGATCGTCAAGGGCGATGCGATGCTGGAGCCGGGCGTGCCGGAATCGTTCAAGATTCTGGTGAACGAGCTCCAGTCGCTCGGCCTGAAGGTGACCGTCGAGGATGCCGTCGGGGCGGAGATCGATCTGAAAGACAAGGACGAGGACTACATGGACGACGAGGCAGCACGCCGCCGGTCGGCCCTGCGCCGCCTCGAGCCCGAGGAGCCGCTGCCCGGTCTGGGTGGTTAGGCGCTCTCCTGAGCCCCGATTCCCCGCCCCCTCCCCGAAGTCTTGGGGAGGGGGAACTCCGGGAACGGAATGCGGGGCTGGATTTAGAACCCCGTCTCCGCGACGCTCCGTAGAATTACGGGGCGGCGGGGGCGGGGACCTTCCTGTGTGTCTGGTGCCTGTGCATCGAAAGGGAAGCAATGGCCGACGCAAGCACGTTTGATAAGATTCGTATCGGTATCGCCTCGCCCGACCAGATCCGCGCCTGGTCCTACGGCGAGGTGAAGAAGCCGGAGACCATAAACTACCGCACCTTCAAGCCGGAGCGCGACGGCCTGTTCTG
The DNA here is from genome assembly GCA_035539875.1 of Armatimonadaceae bacterium. Lineage (GTDB taxonomy): Bacteria > Armatimonadota > Armatimonadia > Armatimonadales > Armatimonadaceae > CALEKU01. The sequence continues at coordinate 12,340 of DATLHN010000119.1, read as the reverse complement.
CGAGAAGATCTTCGGCCCCCAGAAGGACTGGGAGTGCCACTGCGGACGCTATAAGAAGGTCAAGTTCAAGGGGATCATCTGCGACCGCTGCGGCGTCGAGGTCACCCGCTCCAAGGTCCGCCGCGAGCGCATGGGCCACATCGAGCTGGCCTCGCCGGTCTGCCACATCTGGTACCTGAAGGGCGTTCCCTCGCCGCTGGCGCTGCTGCTGGACATGACCCCGCGCCCGCTGGAGAAGGTCCTCTACTTCGCGTCGTACATCGTCACCAACATCGACAAGGGGCGGACCCTCAACAACATGGACCGCTTCCGCGACTCCGTGGAGCAGGAGATCGCGTCGATCGAGGACGACCGGGACGAGACGATCCGCGAGTACCGCGACGAGTTCGCTCGGGAGACGAGCCAGGGCAAGATCATCAACCAGGACGTCCTCATGGAGGACCCGGACGCCGAGCCCGAGCGCATCCCCTACACCGAGGAGGAGATCGCCGAGCGCGAGCGCATCCTGGGCGAGCGCATCAAGCAGGAGGAGCGCGACTCCACCGAGCGCGCCGAGGAGCTGCGCCAGTCGCTGGAGCTCCTGCGCACGCTCGAGAAGCGGATGCTCATCACCGAGGACCAGTGGCGCGCCGTGGAGCGGCTGCTGGACGTGGTGGTGCGCCGCGTAGACGAGACGCTCGGCGATATCGTCGAGGCGGGCCTCGGCGGCGCGGCCATCAAGAAGCTGCTCCAGGAGATCGACCTGGACGCCCTCCAGCGCCAGCTCCGCAAGGAGATCGAGGAGACGCAGGGGCCGAAGAAGCTGCGCGCCATCAAGCGCATCGAGGTCGTGAACGCGTTCGTCGAGTCCAAGTCGCGCCCCGAGTGGATGATCCTGGACGTCGTGCCGGTGATTCCGCCCGAGCTGCGGCCGCTCGTGCCGCTCGACGGCGGACGCTTCGCCACGTCCGATCTGAACGACCTCTACCGCCGCGTCATCAACCGGAACAACCGGCTGAAGAAGCTCATGGAGCTGAAGGCGCCGGACGTCATCATCCGCAACGAAAAGCGCATGCTCCAGGAAGCCGTGGACGCGCTGTTCGACAACGGGCGCCGCGGTCGAGTGCTGCGTGGCGCCAACGACCGGCCGCTGAAGTCGCTGTCCGACACGCTCAAGGGCAAACAGGGTCGCTTCCGTCAGAATCTGCTCGGCAAGCGCGTCGACTACTCGGGCCGCTCGGTCATCGTCGTCGGCCCGGAGCTGCGGCTGCACGAGTGCGGCCTGCCCAAGGAGATGGCGCTCGAGCTGTTCAAGCCGTTCGTGATGAAGACGCTGGTGGAGAAGAACTACACCAGCAATATCAAGACCGCCAAGCGCATGATCGACAAGATGCGCCCGGAGGTCTGGGACGCGCTCGAGGAGGTCATCAAGGAGCACCCGGTCCTGCTGAACCGCGCCCCCACGCTGCACCGCCTGGGCATCCAGGCGTTCGAGCCGAAGCTGGTGGACGGCAAGGCGATCCAGCTCCACCCGCTCGTCTGCAAGGCGTTCAACGCGGACTTCGACGGCGACCAGATGGCGGTCCACATCCCGCTGTCGGCCACCGCGCAGGCGGAGGCGCGCGTCCTGATGCTCTCGACGCACAACCTCTTCTCGCCCGCGGACGGCTCGCCCATCGTCTCGCCGCAGCAGGACATCGTCCTCGGCTGCTTCTTCCTGACGATGGACAAGTCGGAAACGGTGGAGCCGTCGGACGCCGACTCGCTGACCGACGACCTGCTGGGCCGCGTGATCGTGACCCAGGTCCGGGACCGCGAGACCGGCGAGGTCCTGGCGGAGGCGGGCGGCGTCGTTCTGGACGACCTGCTGGCCCGGCTGAAGAAGAAGGGAACGTCCGCCGCGCCGTTCAAGGTCGGCACGCGTCACCGGTTCGGCTCGCCCGACGACGCCCGGTTGGCCTACGACAACGGCCTGCTCGACCTGCACGAGTTCGTCTCCGTGCGGCCCCCGGCGGACGAGAGCGGCGAGCACGGACAGTCGCTCGCCATCACGGCGGGACGCCTGATCTTCAACGAGATCGTGCCCGAGCCGCTGCGCTTCGTGAACCACGTCATGGACAAGAAGGCGATGACCAACCTCATCGCCGACTGCTACGAGGCCGTGGGCCACGAGCGCACCGTCATCCTGCTCGACGAGATGAAGGCGCTCGGCTTCAAGTGGGCGTGCCGCGCCGGCATCACGTTCTCGCTGACGGACATGCAGTCGCCGCCCACCCGCGAGCAGAAGCTCAAGGAGACGGAGGACGCGGTCGCCAAGGTCAACCAGCAGTTCCGCCGCGGCCTCATCTCCCCGGGTGAGCGCAAGCAGCAGGTCCTGAAGCTCTGGACGGACGCCACCGCCCAGATCGGCGACGAGATCGTCAAGCACATCGACCAGTTCAACCCGATCAACATCATCACGACGTCGGGTGCGCGCGGTTCGAAGAAGCAGATCTCGCAGCTCTCCGGGATGCGCGGCCTCATGGCCGACCCGTTCGGGAACATCATCGACTCGCTGCCGGTGAAGTCGAACTTCCACGAGGGGCTGTCCACGCTGGAGTACTTCGTCACCACGCACGGCGCCCGCAAGGGTCTGGCCGACACGGCGCTTCGCACCGCGGACGCCGGGTACCTGACCCGTCGCCTGGTGGACGTGGCGCAGGACGTCATCATCCGCGAGGACGACTGCGGCACCGAGGCGGGCATCTACGTCACCGAGGCGCGCGACGGCGCGGACGTGATCGAGCACCTGGAGGAGCGCCTGAAGGGGCGCACCGCCCTGGAGGAGATCGTCCACCCCGAGACCGGCGAGGTGATCGTGCCCAGGAGCGAGATCATCCCGGACGAGGCGGCGGCGCTCATCCCCAAGGTGGGCATCACGCGCGTCGGCCTGCGCTCCGTGCTGACCTGCGAGTCCCGCCAGGGCGTCTGCGCCAAGTGCTACGGGCGTGACCTCGCCAACGGCAAGCTGGTCGAGATCGGCGTGGCGGTCGGCATCATCGCGGCGCAGTCCATCGGCGAGCCGGGGACGCAGCTGACGATGCGCACCTTCCACACGGGAGGCGTCGCCTCGCAGCACCAGTTGACCGGTGTCGCCAACGTCCGCCGCCAGCGCATGACGACGCTCCAGTTCATCTACGAGGACCAGGAGAAGGGCCGCCTTTCCCTGGGCTCGGAAGAGGGCAGCGACCGCGAGAAGCAGCGGCAGGTGCAGCAGCTTCTGAAGGTCGCCGAGGAGCAGGTCGGCGGTCTGCTGCGCGTCGTGGAGCTGTTCGAGGCGCGCAAGCCCAAGGGGCAGGCCATCGTCACGGAGTTCGGCGGGACCGTCGCGGGCATCGTCACCGAGGGTCTGCGCAAGGTCATCATCCACACCTCGATGAAGGTGGCGGAGGACGCCAAGAACATCAAGGACGAGGCCGCCGCCGAGGACATCAAGCATCCGGAGACGGATGAGGTGATCGTCCCCGAGGGCAAGCAGCTCACCGAGCGCGAGGCCAAGAAGGTGCGCGACGCGGGTATCGAGTCGATCCGGGTCAAGAAGGAGACCATCGTCCCGTACCGCGGCGAGCTCAAGGTCAAGCCGGGCGAAGAGGTGGAGGCCGGTCAGCGCCTCACCGAAGGCCCGCTCGACCCGCAGAAGGTGCTGGACCTCCAGGGTCTGCGCGGCGTTCAGGAGTACCTCGTCCGCGAGGTGCAGAACGTCTACAAGCAGCAGGGCGTCGACATCAACGACAAGCACATCGAGGTCATCATCCGGCAGATGCTGCGCAAGCGGAAGGTCGCCGATCCGGGCGACACCGACTTCCTGCAGGGGCAGCTGGTGGACCGCTTCCTCCTGGAGGACGCTAACCGCCAGATCGAGACGCGGGAGACGGCCACCGGCACGCCCGGCAAGCACGCCACCAGCGTCCCCGTCCTGCTCGGCATCACCGAGGCGAGCCTCGCGACCGAGTCGTTCCTGTCGGCGGCGTCCTTCCAGAAGACGACCCGCGTCCTGACCGAGGCCGCGGTGCGCGGCAAGCGGGACAACCTGGTCGGCCTGAAGGAGAACGTCATCATCGGGCGTCTGATACCGGCGGGCACGGGCCTGGCACAGTACCGCGCCCTGGAAGTGACGTCTCCGGACGGGCACGCGCTGACGCTGGAGCCGCTGGGTCTGGACGACCTCGACCTGGAGTCGCTGGACGAGCCGGGCGACAGCAAGCGCCTGGACGCGCTCGCCCGCGCGGCGGCGGCGCTCGGCGGCGACCTTTCGACCGACGGCGCGTCCGCGGACGAGGACGAGGGCGCGGTGGCGACGACCGAGGAGTAGTCCCCGGCGTCCGCCGCCCATCTCGGGCAAGACAAAACCCCGGGAGCGCATTTCGCGCTCCCGGGGTTCTTTTTTTCGTCTGTGGCTACTGCTGCTGTGCCACGCAGGCCAGCTTGTCCGAACCCGACCAGCCCCCGGCCTTGATCGCCTTGCCCGCGGGGTTCGCGACCAGGAGGTAGGTCGTTCCGGCGACTTTCAGCCGCGCGGCGGTCGCCTCGTGGGCGGGAACGGGCGAGCCGTCCGACGCGGCGGTAACCGCGACGGCCTCCATCGAGTCGGGGGGCGTGCCTGGCTGCGAGAGCGCCCAGGCGTAGGCCGTGCCAGCGGCCCGGCGACGCGCGATGACGACCGGGACCCGGTCCTCGGTGTTGCTCCCGACGCCCGTCCCGAGGAGGTAGGTGGTCGTCGCTTCCGCCGCAGCAGCAGTGGGGGCGGCGAACAGGACGTTGGCGGCGGCGTTCCGGTCCGGCCCCGCGGCCAGTCGCAGCAGGCCCGCGTCCTTTAGCGCCCGGACGTCGCGCAGATACGAATAGCCCGGCTTCTGCGGCGGCGTGTACGGCTCCCCGACACCGGCGGGCGGCGCGGGCCGCGCGCCGGGCGTGTGGACGGCGAGGTCCAGCGTGCGGGGCTGGCCGTCCTGCACGCGCACCAGGTCCAGGAAGGCCGCCGCGCCGTTCGGGAGGAGGAACGCCGCGCGCCGGAAGGTGACGCCGGGGATTGCGGTGCCGGCGTCCGTCAGCGCGCCGCTCCAGTCCGCTCCGGTGCGGAACTCCAGGCACTTGCCGGTGGCGGCGCGCTGGCTCTCCTCGTCCACCGTCAGCGTGTTGTGGGCGAGCGTCGTCTTGTACCAGCCCAGGTGTACCGGCACCCCGTAAGTGGTGATGCCGGGGTCGTGGGCGAGCGGGCGGCCCCCCGCGTAGTACACGAAGCTCAGCTTGTCCGGGTGGCCGTGCCCCCCGCCGTGGGGGCCGTACTTCAGGCAGAGCCAGGCCGCGTCCGCGCCCTCCCCGGCGCGCAGGATGGCGTAGCCCGAGTTTTCGAAGTTGCGGCCCGGTTCGGCCTTTGCCCGGGCGACGGGCAGGGAGTCCGCGCCCGCCACGACCGCGTTTACGTTCGCGCGGTTGCCGCCGCCGCTGCCCGCAGTGAGCGGGGCGGCCAGCGCCGGGTCCTTCCACCGGGCGTAGGCGATCTCGTAGAGCGTGTTGCCGTTCGCGCTCGCGGACGTCGAGTCGTTGAAGGCGGGAAGGCGGCCGTTGGGCATGGCGAAGTCGAGCGGCGCGGCGTAGAAGCGCCGATAGCGCTCGCCCATCTCCCCCTCGTAGACCGGGATGCCCGCGCGGTGCGCGGCCTCGGCGAGCGGGGCCAGCGCGCTCATGGTGTAGAAGTGGTAGCCCCACGCCCCCTCGTACCAGGGGCCGTCGTCGGTAATCCCCTCGCGGATCTGGGTCTGCATGCCGCGCGCCGGGTCGTCGATCGCCTCGCGGACCAGGGCGGCGTCGCCGAAGAGCAGGCCGACCGTGCCGACCGCGCTGTTCTTCCAGCACTGGATGTTGTGGACGCCCATCTTGTGCTGGCGGATGACCTCGGTGGCTGGGTAGAACAGGCGTGTCTTCAGCGTCTCGACGTCGGCGGGCGAGAGCAGGTCCCAGACCATATCGCAGGCCTGCGCCACCGGGATGATCCAGGTCGATTCGTCCAGCGTCTGCGGGCCGACCTTCCCGCCGCCGACGCGCTCCTTGCCGTTGATGTCGTGCAGCGGGTACGACGGGTACTTGGCGGCGTACGCCAACAGGATCTCGCGCGCCTTCGCGCCGTACTTCTTCTCGCCCGTCAACCGGTAGAGCAGACCGAGGTCGCGCATGGAAGCCGAGTAGGCGTCGTGGACCTTGCTCAGGTAGACGTCGTCGTAGGGGTAGCCGGAGTAGACCTCGCCGTCGGTCGGGCAGACGTGGCGCGTCGGCCCCTCGGTCTGGAGGCGCGTCCCGTGCTTCGGACAGGCGTACCAGTGGTACCACTGGCCGCCGCGTTCGGGGAGGGCGATCGGGGTGGCTACCGCCTCGTCGCCGCGCTTGCGCAGCCCCTCCAGGTAGGCCCGGCCCCACGGAGTCTGCGTCGCGCGCCGCCGCGCGGCGGCGGCTTCGCCCGGGGTCAGGAGCAGGCGCGGGTGCGCGGCGGCGGCCATCCTCGCCGCGCGGGCTTCGGTGACGAGCGGTGTCACTTTGACGCTCTCCTTTTGACTGCGCTTCCCCGCGTTGACGGCGACGCCCGCGGGCAGCGGGGTAAAGCGCACGTCGTCCACGCTGACGCGCACGGCGTCGCCGTCCTTCTTGCCGATCCGGAGATGGATCGCGCCGCTGTTCTTCTCCGGGGCTTCGCCCCACTCGTCCTCGAACTCCTGGACGCTGATCTCGGCGCGCTTCCACTCGCCGGGCGCCCCGACCGGGAGCGGATAGAGGGCCTGCCACCCGTCCGCGAGCGGCGCGGCGATGATCTTGACGTGCAGCGTCTCGGGCCGGGCGGGGCCGTCGGCGCGGTACCAGAAGGAAAGCGTCCGCGCGCGGGCGACCGCGGCGCGCTGGCGGGCGTCGAGCGGGAAGGCGAGGGTGGCCGTACTTCCGGCCGCGGGCGTCGTCCAGGTGACGGCGTACTGTCCCACCTTCGCGTCGCCGGGAGCGGTCAGGCGCACCGCGGGCTGCCACCCGCGGACGGACTCGGCGTCGGAAAGGACCTGGCCGCCGGACTGCGCGACGGCGGCGGGAACGCCGCCCGCCACCAGGCACAGGCAGCCACACAGAGCAAGGGTTCGTGACGGCGACGTCGCGGAACGCTTGCGAAAACCAGACCTCATCGTTCACAGTCTCCTTGATTAAGCGCTTCAACGCGCCGACGCGGATCCCCTGCCTGCGTCGGCGCGCAAAACGCAGCCGCGCCCCGCCGCCTCTCGCGAGAGGCGGCGGGGCGCGTAGGGCACGTCGGTTGTCGCGCGCGGCTCGGCCGGTTGTGTCAGGAGGCGAGCACGGAATCGTCGCTGCCGTCCCACTCCTCGACGCTGTCGGCCGCGCGGCGGCGGCCGACGGCCATGCCAAAGCCGGTCGCGGCGATGGCGACGCCCAAGGTCAGCAGCGCGCCCGGCTCGGGCACCTTCTGCGTCCCGTCGTAGGAGCCCGCGCGCTTGCGGAGGGCTACGTCGCCGTCGGCGGCAGGCGCGCCGCCGTCGCTGCTCCGGAATTGCCAGGCGAACGTCATCGGCCGCTCGGCGGATTTAGGGGGGGAGGCGGGCGCGAGCAACGGGTCCGCCGTAGGCGTGAAGAAGGGGGCCAGTCCGCCGGCCGACGTCGCCTTGCGTTGCCGCTGCTGTGGCTCCGCGCCGGTCGGGTTTGCCTGTGCGGCGACGGTGCCGCCTACGCCGACAAGGACGACCGCTCCCGCGGCGCAAACGGCCCGATATCGCGAATGCTTCGACATGATCTCACTTCCTGTTCCTTCGTCGCGCCGGCTTCCACTCCCCGTCGAGCGGGCGGCAGACGCACCCTCCCGCATGGCGATGCGTGCGTGCGTGCCACGAAGAACGACTGCCTGCTATATATTATAACACCGCGTCCGGTATTTCTAACCGTATTGGGAAATGTCGCGGCCAGGCGGGGGGACGCGCGGCCCCGAAGAGCATTGCCGCCCCGGGCGCGCCGTGTTATAGTGAGGTGACCGTTCAGAGCGACGCTTATCCAGAGTGGCGGAGGGACCGGCCCGACGATGCCACCACAACCACCGCGAGGGACGCCGACGGCGTTCCGAGCGGCAGGTGCGAATTCCGGAGCGGGGCGGCAAGGCCTGCACCCGCTAAAGATAAGAGAGACGCGCTCCGATGACGGCGCCCGAGCCGGGATGACCCCGGCGCGAGCTCCGTCTACGCCGCACCCTCTCAGCAGCACCGGCGCTCGGCGCGCAGGGCGTACTACTCCGTACGCCGCGCCGGGTTTCGCTTAGGACGGATTTTAAGTTAAGAGAGGGACTCCCTTCCATGCCCGACAACGTTCAGTTGTTCACTTCCGAGTCCGTCAGCGAGGGCCACCCGGACAAGCTCGCCGACGCCATCTCCGACGCCATCCTCGACGCCTGCCTCAAGGACGACCCGACTTCGCGCGTCGCGATCGAGACGCTGCTGACCCACGGCCTCGCCGTGGTCGCGGGCGAACTCACCACCCGCACCTACGTCGAGATCGCGGACGTGGTCCGCGACACCATCCTCGGGGTCGGCTACAACGACACGGCGCTCGGCTTCGACGGCAAAACCGCGGGCGTGACGCTCGCGATCCAGAAGCAGTCGCCGGACATCGCGATGGGCGTCGACACCGGCGGCGCGGGCGACCAGGGCCTCATGTTCGGCTTCGCCGTCAACGAGACCCCCGAACTGATGCCGCTCCCGCTGGCGATCGCGCACCGCCTGACGCGCAAGCAGGCAGAACTCCGCCAGAACCAGCCGGAACTGGGCCTCGGCCCGGACGCCAAGTCGCAGGTCACCATCGCCTACGGCGAGGACGGCAAGCCGCTGCACATCGACGCGCTCGTGCTCTCGACCCAGCACCGCGAGAAGCTGTCGCTCGAAGACGTCAAGAAGATCGTCAACGAGCAGATCTTCGAGCCGGTCCTGGCCGAGTTCCCGCAGTACGTCCAGGGCGAGATCAAGCAGTACATCAACCCGACCGGCCGCTTCGTCATCGGCGGGCCGCACGGCGACACCGGCCTGACCGGTCGCAAGATCATCGTCGACACGTACGGCGGCTACGCCCGCCACGGCGGCGGGGCGTTCTCGGGCAAGGACCCGACGAAGGTGGACCGCTCCGCGGCGTACGTCGCGCGCTACCTGGCCAAGAACGTGGTCGCGGCGGGCCTGGCCGACAAGTGCGAGATCCAGCTCGCCTACGCCATCGGCGTCGCGCAGCCGGTCTCGGTGCGCGTCGATACGTTCGGCACGGGCAAGGTACCCGACGGCGAGATCAGCCGCCGCCTCTCGGCCCTCGTGGACCTGACCCCCAAGGGCATCATCGAACTGCTCGACCTGCGCAAGCCGATCTACCGCGACACCGCGCGCAACGGCCACTTCGGCAACCCGGCCTTCTCCTGGGAGAAGACCGACCTCGCCGCCAAGCTTCAGGGCTAGGGCGGGACGCTACCGCGGCAGCAATACAAAGAGCGGGGCGGGCCAGGTGGCCCGCCCCGCTCTCTTTAACTACGGCGGCGTGCGCGCGATTAGTGGTCGGACTTGCCGTCGCCGTCGTGGTCGTGGGCGGCGCCCGGGACCCCGCCCGGCGCCACGTTGTTCATGCTGTTGATGACGGCGAGCGCGCCGAGAAGGGCGGCCAGCGCCGCGAGGATGCCCACGATCTTCCACGGACTATTTCGTTTCATGTCTATGAATCCCGCTCAACTCCCGGAGATGTAGTTTTCCTATTATAGTACGCCAAGCGGCGGGGTAAAGTTGAAGCCAATGGACATTTCCCTGCTGCATTCGGCGGAAGTGACGGTTTCATGGGCGGCGGAGCACGCATGGGCGGCGGGGGAGGGCATCTACAGACACAGCGTGGCCGACTACGCCCTCTGGTGCGTTCTCTCCGGCGAGGCGACCGTGGCGCTCACGGGCGGCGACCAGCACACGGCCGCGGTCCGCGCCTCCGCCGGGTCCGCGCTCCTCCTGCCCGCCGCGGTGACGCGCGACATCGAAACGCGCGGCGGCGCGCACTGGCTGAGCGTCGGCCTGCGCGCCACGCTCTTCGGCAGGCTCGACCTGCTGCGCGCACTCGAACCGCCGCGCGTCTGGACGCCCGACCCAGAGGCGTTCGACCGCATGGCGGTCTGGATGCGCCAGATCGCCGCGGAGTGGACTGCCACGGCCCTCCCGCGTCCCGGCGAGTCGGCGACGCTCTACCGCCTGCCACTGACCCGCATTCCGCACACCCGCCCCCGCGACCCCTTCGCGGAGTGGACCGGCGTCGCACTCGCGATGGCGCTGGTCGCCGCACTCTGGCGGGAGTGGGGAGCGGTGGACCCGCGGACGGGCGTTGCCAGCGCGGCGGCCCGGATCGACGCCCCCGACTGGCTCACCCGCACGCTGGACCGCGTGCGCCGTGAGCCGGGCGTCGAGGTGCAGTCGCTCGCCCGCACGGCCGATCTGAGCGAGGCACAGTTCCGCCGGGTCTTCCACGCCTGGGTCGGCGTATCCCCACAGTCCTACCTGACCCGCGTCCGCCTGGACGAGGCGCGACGCTTACTGCTCGCCACCGACCTGACCGTCGTGGAGATTGCCGCCCGCGTCGGCTTCGACAGTCCGCACTATTTCAGCCGCCTTTTCCGCCAGCATTTCGACGCGCCCCCGGCGCGGTGGCGTCACGAGGCGCGTACGCCCAACCTGTAGCGGGGAGTTCCGGTAGTGGTTGCCGAAAAAATGAGCGAAAAGGGCAACACTTTCAGCGGCGACGGCAACTCGCGCCGACGCGGTCAGTATTATAATGACCACCATAGCCATTCGAGTCGGGGAACCAAGGGAGGTGCCCTAGCATGATGCCGCAGTTACTGTCCCTGCATCGTCGGACCGCACTCACCGCGGGTAACAGCTCCGCTTTCACGTTGATCGAGCTTCTCGTCGTAATCGCGATCATCGCAATCCTGGCCGCCATCCTTTTTCCCGTCTTCGCACAGGCGCGGGAGAAGGCGCGCGCCACTGCCTGCCTCAGCAACATGAAGCAGGTGGGCATCGCGCTGATGCTGTACGTCCAGGACTGCGACGAGACCAATCCCCCGCGCAACGACAACAACGCGAACTTCAATGACCCCGCGGTCGTCGCCGTCCGGCCCAATTTCCTCGGCGTCCTGACCCCGTATACCAAGAACAAGGACATCTACTTCTGCCCCTCCGTGCCTCCCATCGAGGGCGTGCAGGCCCCCAACGCCAACAACGACACCAGCTACCTGGGCAACGCCGTGGTAATGGGGCGCAGTATCGCGGATATCCCCAACCCCGCCGAGATCGTCTACCTGCAGGAACTCTTCAACCGGCGCAGCTACGCCTATCTGCGGCCCTACTACGACCCGAACGGCCAGAACTTCTACTACTGGCACTTCCCGCGCGGGGACGCCGCCAACTCGGAGAACTACACCTTCATCCACATGGAGGGCGGGACCGTCCTCTTCAACGACGGCCACGCCAAGCACCGCAAGGGAAAGTCGATGCGCGCGGGTGATTTCGGGCTGACGCCCAACGACGACGTGACCGTGACCCACACCAAGCCTTACAAGGCACTCTTTTAAGGAGCCGCTTCCCCTCATGACGACAGTCGCCGCGCCCACGACGGGTACCCAGCAGGGCTTCGCGCTCGACCCCGCCGAGGCGGCCCGCTTCCAGGAGGAGGGCTACCTCGGGCCCTACACGCTCTGCACCCACGCCGAGATGGCGGACGTCGCGCGGCGCATCGAAGCCGAGGTGCTGACGACCGACGGACCGAACCCGCGCAACCGGCTCCAGTGCCGCCACCTGGACCGGAAGGTCGTCTGGGACGTCGTCTCCCGCCCGGAGGTGGTGGACCGGATGGCGAGCCTGTACGGCCCGGACCTTCTGCTCTGGGCCACGTACTTCTTCGTCAAGGAGCCGGGCGGCAAGGAGATACCGTGGCACCAGGACTTCAACTACTGGCCGATCGAGCCGTTCGTCAACCTCTCCGCCTGGATCGCGGTGGACCCGGCGACGGTCGAGAACTCCTGCGTCAACATCCTGCCCGGCTCGCACCGCCGCGTCGTGCCGCACGTCCCCTCGCGCGACGGGATGGCGTTCGGCGAGGAGGCGGACCCGTCGTTCGTCGACGCCTCTAAGGCCGTCTCGATGGAACTGGAGCCCGGGCAGTTCTTCCTCTTCAACGAGCGTCTGCTGCACCAGAGCGAGCCGAACCGCTCGCAGAAGCGGCGCATGGGCCTGACGATGCGGGTCACGGTCCCCTTCGTCAAGATCACGCACGACATCCC
>DATLHN010000118.1:0-3142 GCA_035539875.1 Armatimonadaceae bacterium | reverse complement strand
AGCGCGCGGTCAGAGCGGCGCGGAGAAAGAGGGATAGATAAGCCAATGGGCTATATTCGTGAGATGCGCGCCCTCGTCGGGACGCGGCCATTGATCCTGGTCGGGGCCGGGGTGCTGGTGGAGAATGCGCGCGGCGAGGTGTTGCTGGAGCGGCGCGCGGACACCGGGCTGTGGGGCGTCCCCGGCGGCTGTATGGAGATCGGGGAGACAACGGAGGAGGCGGCCCGGCGCGAGGTGCGCGAGGAGACGGGCCTGGAGGTGGGCGAGATGACCCTGCTCGGCGTCTTCTCCGGCCTGGACCTGCTGCACGTCTACCCGAACGGCGACGAGGCGGCCATCGTCTCCGTGGCCTACCTCTCGCGCGACTACCGGGGCGAGCTGCGCTCCGACCCCGCCGAAAGCCTTGAAGCCCGCTTCTTCGCGCCCGCCGAACTCGCCGAGATGGACGTCAACGCGCCCGACCGCCCGATCATTGCCGCCTATCTCGCGACGCTGTCGTGGGACTGACGAGCCGTCCTCAGACGTCTCCGATGATCGGCGGACACCCCGCCGTTGTGCGTCCCTGGCGGGAGCATCGCGGGGTGTCCGTTGCCCGGTATTACTCGCCGCCCGTGGCTTCGTCGAGGCTGGGGGCGAAGCCTCGGCGCATGACGGACTCGGTGATGGTCCGCGGCACTAGGAACTGGAGCAGGTAGTCCGGACCCCCCGCCTTGCTGCCGACGCCGCTCATGCGCGCGCCGCCGAACGGCTGCCGGTCCACCAGCGCGCCCGTGATCTTGCGGTTGATGTACAGGTTGCCCACCCGGAACTCGCGGCGCACCCGCTCGATGTTCTTCGGCGAGCGCGAGTACAGGCCGCCGGTCAGCGCGTAGAGCGTGTTGTCCGCGATGCTCAGCGCCTCGTCGAGGTTCTTGACCTTCAGCACGGCGAGGACCGGGCCGAATATCTCCTCCTGGCAGAGCCGCCCCTCCGCCGGGCAGTCCGCGAAGACGGTGGCGGGGACGAAGCAGCCCTTGCCTTCCAGGTGCTCCGGGACCGGGATCTGGGCGAGCATCCGCCCCTCCTGCTTGCCGATCTCGACGTAGCGGAGGATGCGCGCCTGCGACTCCTTGTCCACGACCGGGCCGAGCGTCGTGGATGGGTCCTCCGCAGGACCGATCTTGATGCTCTTGACCGCCTCCGCGAGGCGGGCGCAGAAGGGCTCGTAGGCCGAGCCGACGACGAGGACGCGCGAGCAGGCGGAGCACTTCTGGCCCGCGAAGCCCACCGCCGACCAGAGGACGCCCAGCACCGCCTCGTCCAGGTCGGCGTCCTCGTCCACGATGATGGCGTTCTTGCCGCCAAGTTCGGCGATGACGCGCTTGATCTCGCGCTGGCCCGGGTGGACCACCGACGCGCTCTTGATGATGGAGAGGCCGACGGCCTTGCTGCCGGTGAAGGCGATCAGGGCGACGCGCGGGTCGTCCACCAGCGTGGGGCCGATCTGCTCGCCGTCGCCCGGGACGAAGTTGGCGACGCCCGCCGGGACGCCCGCCTCTTCCAGAGCCTCCTGGAGGAAGTAGCCGATCCGCGACGACTGCTCGGCGGGCTTGAGCACGACCGGGTTGCCCGCCGCCAGAGCCGCCGTCGCCATGCCGGTGAGGATGGCGAGCGGGAAGTTCCACGGGGCGATGATGACCGCCGGGCCGCGCGCGTCGTAGAAGTATTCGTTCCACTCGCCGGGGACGTTGCGTGCGCGCGGCTGGCTCAGTCGCTCCATCTCCGACGCATAATAGCGGCAGAAGTCGATGGCCTCGGCGACGTCGGCGTCGGCCTCGCGCCAGGGCTTGCCGACCTCGTAGGCCATCCACGCGCTGATCTCGAAGCGCCGCCGGTCGAAGGCGTCCGCCGCGCGGCGCAGCATCGCCGCGCGCTCGGACACGGGCGTGTCGCGCCACCCCGGGTACGCCCGGCTGGCCGCCGCGACGGCGCGCTCGGCCTGCTCCGCGCTCGCGAACTGTACCCGGGCCGCGATCCGGCTGTCGTCCGACGGGTCGCGCCGCTCGAAGACGTTGCCGCCCTCCTCGCGCTTCCCGTTGATGACGACCGGCACCGTCTCGCCCAGCCGCCCGCGCACCTCGGCCAGCGCCCGCTCCATCTTCTCCTGATTTGCGGGCACCGCGAAATCGGTCTCAGGGTCGTTGGCGAACTTCGCTGTTGTCGCCCCCCCCGCCCCCTCCGGGGGAGCGCTCCCCGCGGGGACCAGCGTGCCGCTGGACCCGACCTTGATTCCGCCATCCGTGGCGACGGAGTCGCCACGGATGGCGGAATCTACACGATGTAACGGAACGTTGCCGCCCGCTGCGGAGGCGGCCACCCCGGAGGGGGCGGGGGGGGCGAGCAGCGCCGAAGCCTCCGCCTGCTCGTCGGCCTTGCGGACGAACGAGTCGTTAGAGGTGTTCTCCAGAAGGCGGCGGACGAGATATGCCATGCCGGGGAGCAGCTCGCCGAAGGGCACGTAGACGCGGACCCGCTCGCCCTGCCCGGCGAGCGCGCGCCCGATCGGCTCGCCCATGCCGTAGAGAACCTGGAACTCTACCGTGCGGGCGGGGAGGGAGAGGGCGCTCGCGAGCGCCTGCGCGCGGGCGGCGGAGCGGACGTTGTGCGTGGCTATGGCCGGGCGCAGGGCGTCCCAGTTCTCCAGCAGGTACTTCGTGCAGCGCTCGAAGCAGGCGTCCGTGTCCGGCTTCGTCTGCCAGACGGGCACGGGGTGGCCGCGCTGGGCGGCGACGATCGTCTCGTAGTCCCAGTACGCGCCCTTCACCAGGCGCACCCAGACGGGCGTCCTGCGCTCCTCGCGCACCCAGCGGGAAAGGTCGCGCAGGTCGTCCTCCGTGCGTCGCAGGTACGCCTGGGCGACGATGCCGACGTCGGGCCAGTCGCGGTACTCCTCCTCGGAGAAGACCTCCATGAAGATGCGCTGCGTGATCGCGCGGTAGTCGTGCTGCTCCATGTCGAAGTTCACGAACATGCCGTGGCGCTTCGCCTCGGAGAGGATGGGGCGCAGTCGCTCCTTCACCGCCTCCGCGGTCGCGTCGGCGGCCATCGGGTCGAAGCGGGCGTAGAGCGACGAAAGCTTCACCGAGACGTTGACCTTCGGGAC
>DATLHN010000117.1:0-7947 GCA_035539875.1 Armatimonadaceae bacterium | reverse complement strand
CAGCAGGAGGCCCCAGAGCAGGGCGAACGGCGTCAGCGACAGCGGGACCGGCGGCTCCTGGCGGGCAGCCGCTGCCAGGCAGACCAGGAGCAGGGTGAGCGTGACCGACGCGCCGACTATGCTTAGCGCGAGCCACTTCCCGATCAGAATGGACCCGGAGCGGATCGGCAGCGCATACTCGATCGCCGTGAAGCCCGACGTGCGGTCCCGCTCCAGCGACTCCACGGCGTAGAACAGCGTCAGCAGCGTCACCGCGACCACGACCGCGCCGTGCTCGGTCATCGCGAGTATCCCCGGCGTCAGGAGGAGCTTCGTGCCGAACATACCCGTCTTGTCGCTCTGATTGGCGATGGCGTAGAGCAGCAGGAGCAGCAGCGCCAGGTACAGGCCCGGCTTGCGCAGAAGCTCCGCGACCTCGGCCCTGGCGATGGCGAGCGCGCCGGACCAGAGCCCCGGCGGGCGCGAGCGCATCTGAAGCGCGGCGAGCGGTGCGCTGCTGGCCTGTGGGCGTACCGCCGCGGGAGTAACGGGCGGGAAGGCCGAGATATCCGGCGCGGGCGGGTACGGCGTCAGCGCCCAGGTCGGCTGCTGGGCGGTCGCCGGGGCGGCGCGGCGCTGCGGCGACGGCTTCCGGACGGTGTCCAGGCGGTAGCGGTGCGCGGCGAAGACCGCGCCGAGGCCGAGCGCCATGAGGGCGGCGCGGCCGAGCAGGAACGTCGCCGTGTAGCCGACGGCCTGCGTGTTGTAGTAGTCCGAGCCCCGGTCCACCTTCGTGTAGGTCTGGGTGAGCCAGGCGAAGCCGCTCGGCTCCAGGCTCACCAGCATCTCCCGCTCGTCGGGCGAAAGGCTCTGCCCGCTGCCCCACGCGCTCAGGACGGAGGAGGCGATGATGAAGGCGATGGGCAGCAGGAAGGTCAGGATGGACTGCCGCGTGATCGCGCCCACGGCGAAGGCCAGTCCCCCGAGGCTCACCAGCAGCGGCACTCCGAGGAAGAGGACGGGGCGGACGTAGTTGGCGAGCAGGAAGTCGCCGCGGAACTCCTCCGCGGCGTCGTTTGGCAGGACGTGGTTGAAGAATATGGCCGCCAGCGCGCAGAGGCCGAGCGCCGAAAGGCCCGCCAGTAATACCCCCGCGAACTTGCCCCAGACGTACTGGCCGGGTCGCAGCGCGGTCGCGTTCAGTATCTCGGCCACCCGCTCTTCGTCGTCGCGGATGACGGAAAGTCCGGCCGGGATGCCGTAGAAGAACGGGCAGAGGACGAGCAGCAGGAACGCGAGCATGGCCGCGAACGCGAACTCAGAGGTGACGACGGCCTGCTTCCCACCCGTGGCGCTGTCGCCGCTCGCCAGCAGCGAGAGGCCGCCTTCCGTGTTCATGTAGGCGATCAGGCACATCAGCGCCACCCAGATGTAGTACAGCGGGCGCGTCACCTGGAACGCCGTCTCCAGGCCGACCAGCGCGCGCAGGCGGCGCAGCAACAGGGGCAGCGTCGGCCTCATCGCGGCTCGGCCTCACGCTCCGCGGCGGCGCGCTCTTCCGGGAAGACGGGCAGCGGGAGCGGCGGCGGGAAGGGCACGGCAGTCGTAACGCTGTTCTCCGACCCCGCGAAGGGCGGCGGCGGCGTCTGCTGCGGCGCGGGCCGGGGCGGCTCCAGCGACGCCCCGCCGCGCATCACGGCGAGGTAGGCGTCCTCCAGGGTGGGGGCGACGGACCGAAACCCGGCCCCCGGCGGGTCGCCGCCGGGCTGGTAAACGCGGACCTGGTTCATTCCCTCGACCAGCACGGCCTGGGTGACGCAGGTGCGCTCGCGCAGGGAGCGCAGATCCTCGGTCGTCACCGTGGCCTCGTAGATCTTCCCGGCGAGCGCGGCGCGGGCGGCGGCGGGCGTCGTCTGCGCGACCACGCGTCCGCTCTGGATCATCGCCATCCGTCGGCACAGAACGGCCACGTCCTCGACGATGTGGGTCGAAAGTATGACCGTGCGGTTCTCGGCCAGCTCCGCCAGCAGTCGGTAGAAGCGGTGCCGCTCCTCGGGGTCGAGGCCCGCCGTCGGCTCGTCCACGATGATCAGGCGCGGGTCGCCCGCGATGGCCTGGGCGATGCCGAGCCGCTGCTTCATGCCGCCGGAGTACTCGCGCACACGCCGCCGCGCCGCGTGAGTCAGGTTCACGCGCTCCAGCAGTTCCGACACGAGCGCCTTGCGCTCGCGACCCGCGGCCTCGACCCCCTTCATGGTCAGGAGGAAGTCCAGCATCTGCGTCCCGGTGAGGTGCCCGTAAAAGCCGAACTCCTGGGGCAGGTAGCCGAGGACGGGCCAGAGGCGGTCCGGCCGCGCCAGCACGTCGACGCCGTCCAGCGCGACGCCGCCCGAGGTCGCCTCCAGGACGCCCGCGAGGACGCGCATGAGGGTCGACTTCCCGGCGCCGTTGGGGCCGAGCAGGCCGAACATCCCCTCCGGTATCTCCAGGGAAACGCCGTGCAGCGCGGTGACGGGCGGGTAGCCGGGGTAGACTTTCACGAGGTCGCGGAGGACCAGCATGGCGCGAGGACTGCCTTCCTAAGGTTGGGGGGAGACGAGGAGGAGTCCGAGGCCCGGCGCGCTCAGGTCCGCCGCGAGCGTCTCGCCGTGCTGGACCGGGCCGCCGGTCAGGAGCGCGTCGTCGCGGACCAGTAGGTGACCGTCCAGGTCGAGCATCGGGACGATCTCCGGGCCGAGCGCGAGCGTGGCGTGCAGCGCGGCGCCGATCGCGATGCGGGTCTCCATCATGCAGCCGAAGAGGCACCTGCCGCCCGCGTCGTAGGCCGCGCGCGCCGTCTCCATGGTCCCCGTCAGACCCGTCTTCGCCAGCTTGAGGACGATGCCCCCGCAGGAGCGGCTCTCCAGGAGGCGGCGGGCGTCGTCCGGCCCGTGGCACGACTCGTCGGCGTAGACGGGGTAGGGGACGCGCGCGGCGACGAACCGCAGGGCGTCGTCGTCCCCGGCCTTCGTCGGCTGCTCCAGCATCTCGATGCGGTCCGCGAGGTCGTGCAACTGTCCCGCGAAGCGCACCGCCTCCTCGGCGGAAAAGCCCTGGTTGCCGTCGAGGCGCAGCCGGGCGCGCGGGGCGGCGTCGGCAACGGCCCGCACCCGCGCGAGGTCGGCGTCGCGGTCCTCGCTGCCGACTTTGATCTTCAGAGCGGTAAAGCCGTGCGCCGCCGCGTCCGCCGCGCGCGCGCGCGCCTCGTCCGGCGGCAGGATCGGAAGCGAAAGGTCCGTGGCGCGCGCCCCCGATTCCGGGTGCGCATCGGGGTTCAGGAGGGAACTCAGGGGGACGTTCCGCGCGCGCGCCAGGGCGTCGAGCAGCGCCGTTTCCAGTGCCCCGAGTGCGCCGGGCGCGGTGCGAAGCCGGGCGCGCGCTTCCACCAGCATCTCCTCCGGGGTGCGGGAGGCCGCGGCGAGGAACTCGTTCAGGTCGGCGACGACGCTCTCCTGCGTCTCGCCGGTAACGTACGTCGCCGGGGCCGACTCGCCGTAGCCCGTGGTCCCGTCCTCCAGAGTGATCCTGACCAGGACGTTGCGCGCGGTCGTGGTGACGCGCTGGGCGGAGCGGTAGGGCGCGCGCATCGGGACGTCCCACGCCCGCGCGTCGCTGTGTGTGACCCTCATGGCCTCTACATTCGCCGCGGGCACCCTGCTCGCCTCCCTGCGCGCGCGCGGCCTTTACTTCTGGTCCCGTTCACGTCGGCCGGGGTCTTGGGGCGTCTCGACGGAGTTTAGGTCAGACGCGGTCAAGCCAGGCGGGCGGGGGGGGGACGCGCTCCTGCTCCAGGACGATCGTGGTCCCGTGCGCCCCGGTCCTGAGGAAGACCCGGTCGCACAATCGCAGCATCAGGAAGAAACCGTGTCCGAGCGTCCCGATGGAGGAGAAGCCCGGCTCCAGCGTCGCCCGGTGCAGGTCCTCTTCGCTGATGCCCGACCCGTCATCCCGGACCCAGACCTGGATGACGCCACTTTCCAAATCCGCGCGTATCTCGCCCATCCCCTCGTCCGCGTGTTTGATCGCGTTGGTCGCCGCCTCCCCGGCGGCGGTCAGCAGGTCCAGAACCCGCTCGTGGGGCAGTCCGGCCCTCTCCGCGGCTTCCCCGATCGCGTGGCGGAAGTCGCGCAGGGTGGCAGGGGTCAGGGCGACGGCGGCGGCGGCGGCCGCCGCGCCCGCGTTCAGCGGCGCGGGCAGGTCGTCGTCGGTATCGCAGAGGCGCAGGCGGCCCTCGGTGACGGAGGAGAGTATCTCGCGCAGGAAGCGCCGCTGCCGCAGGACCGCCTCCTGCGTCTCCCGCTGCAGCCGCGCGTTTTCGACCGAAAGCCAGGTCCGCTCGGCTACCATCTCCAGCAGGGCGACGTTGTCCTCGGTCCAGTCGCGGGGCGCGCCGTTCGCGTGAGCGGCGAAGAGGGCGACCCAGCGCCCGCCGCGCATCAGCGGCACTACCACCGTCGCCGCGGTCTGGATCTTCTCATACGACTCCGCGAACGCTCCGCGGGTGCGCGCGTCTTCGCGCGTGTTCCGGTTGACTATCGTGCGCCCCCGGCAGAGGTCCTCCGCGGCCCACCCCCAGTGGGAGAGGGGCCACTCCCCCTCCATGCTTAGAACCGATTCCCCGCTGCGCCAGTCGCGGTGGATGGTCGCGGTCCTGCTTTCGGGGGCGATGTCGGCGAAGAGGGCCCGGTCGAGGTGCAGGTACTGACCGACCGCCTGCGCCGTCTCCCACATTACGGCGTCGGGGTCGAGCAGGAATCGGGTGCGCGTCGCCAGTTTCGCGAGGAAGCGGTGGCGGCGCTCACGCTCGCGCGCCTCGGTGACGTCTCGGAGCGTGGTAACCACGGACTCGGGGCGTTCCGGGTCGGCCGCGCCGATCAGGGGAACCGCCGTCCCCTCGTAGATCCTCACGCCGCCGCCCGGCGCGGGAAGCCTGAGCTCTACGGTTCCCGGCTCGCCCGTGTCGAAGACCCGGCGCAGGGCGGCGTCCGCCGGGGCCGCGAACTCGGGGGGAAGGCCCATCTCCGCGTGGGTCTTCCCGATGAAGCGCTCCGGGGGCAGCCCGGTCGCCCGGAGGACGGCGGGACTGGTGTAGGTGCAGCGCAGGTCCCTATCGAAGCGGGAGATGATGTCCGGGGAGTTCTCGACCAGGGCGGCGAACTCCCGCTCCCGGGCGGCGAGGGCGATCTCCGCCGACTCGCGCCGCTCCCGCTCCTGGCGTGCGGTGGTGACCTCGATGACCGTCGCGCCGACGCCCACCGTCGCCGTCTCGCCGCTCTCGCGGAGCGGGTAGTAGGAGACGAGCCAGACGCGCTTTTCGCCGGGGTGGGCGGGCGTCTCCCCTTCGACCACCGTGTCGTGGATCGGCTCGCCCGTCTCCAGTACCTGCCGCAGCGCTTCCAGCACCGCCGGGTCCTGGTCCGGCAGTACGTCGAAGACGGTGCGGCCTACGTGCGCCTCGGGAGGGACGCCGTTGATGCGCGCGAGCGAATCGCTAACGCGCGTGTAGCGCAGGCTGGCGTCGAAGAACGCCACCCCGATGGTGCCGGAGTCGAGCAGGGACGTAAGCAGCGCGGTATCGGTCGCGACGCGAGGTGGGGACGGCATGGTGGAGGACCGTTAAGGTTTACCCCGGGAGCCGCCCCGCAAAACCCTTATGGTGGCGTACGGGCGAAGAACGGCAGTTCTACCGGAAGTAGGTCCGTGCCCGCTCCTCTCCCGTCATCCGCGCCTCGGTGTAAGCGCGGTAGTGCTCCGCCTGCGCGGCGTACAGGTCGCCGTGGCGCGCCGCGCAGTAGGACAGGTACAGCTGCTGGCGGCTGCGCTCGGACGTGTTCGGACCGCTCCGGTGCGGGGTGAGCCCGTCGAAGAGGACGACGTCGCCGGGCGACGTTTCCAGCATCTCGCCCGCGGCCGGGTCCACTCGCGCGACCTCCTCGGCGTCCATGTTCCGCAGGACGCCCGGCTCGGAGAGCAGGCGGTCGTGGTAGCCGGGGAAGACCTCCAGCGCGCCGTTCGCGGCGTCCGCGCCGTCGATGGCGACGGTGACGGAGACGATGTCGCGCGGGAACGGCTGCCACCAGGCCCAGTCCTGGTGCAGGGTGTAGCCGGTCATGCCCGGCAGCTTGAAGATCAGCTTGTCCTTGAAGAGGAGCATGTCGCCGCCGTACAACTCCCGGATCGGCCCGAGGACGCGCGGGTCGCGGGCCAGCGCCGCGAAGACGGGCGAGATGTCTACGACCGGGTCGAACCGCTCGACCAGCGCCGCGCCGTTGACCATGCGGGGGCGGGTGCGCCGGTTGTCCGGGTGGACGTAGTCGGAAGCCAGCAGCCGCGCGCACTCCGCTTTCATCTCGGCGACCTCATCCGGCGCGAAGACGCCCCGCAGCGCCAGGTAGCCCTTCTCCCGGTACGCGTCCCGCTGCGCCTGTGTCAGCGCGGTTGCCGTCGCCACTTCCTCAGGAATCGCCGCCGTGTTCATCCCGAAACCTCCTGCACTTTTGACGCATTGTGGCACGGGGGAGCGCGGTGCGTCCACACTACGCGCTACCGGACGTCGGCGGCGCGGGCGGCGAGCAGGTCGGTGAGGCGCGGCGAGAGGCCGATGTAGTCGCCCATCGCGAAGGCGACGCCGGGGTGGCGCTCCTGCGCCTCCTCCAGCAGCGTCGGCAGGTCGTCGCAAACGTGGGTGCCGGTGTGCAGGAAATACGGCACGGCGACCACGCGGGTCGCGCCGCCCGCCACGCACCGGTCGATGGCCTCCGGGATCGTCGGCTCGTTACATTCCATGAAGCCGACCTCGACGATGGGGAAGCGCGCCGCGGCGTCCGGTCGCGCCCTCAGGTCCTCGACCACCCGGAACATCGATTCGTTCGCCTCCATCCGGGGCGAGCCGTGCACCATCACGAGCAGGGCGTCAGGCACGGACGGCCTCCTTCGCGGCGGCCTCGTCGGGGGCGACCGGGACCTTCGGGCAGGCGGGGGTGCCGTAGAGCGGGCACTCGGGGCTCGGGCGGCAGTGGCGGGCGGCGCGGGCCAGCCCGTCGCGCCAGCGCTCCGGCCCCTGTGGGTTCGAAGCCGCGTGCAGAAGGGCGTCGGCCAGCGCGTCGTCCCGGCCCAGCGCCCCGGCGACGACGAACTCAAGGTGAGGGTGCGCGGCCTGCGCCTTCGCGATCTCCCTGGGCAGACTCGTGGTGACGAAGTACCCGGTAACCAGGAAGTAGGGGGCGACGACCACGCGGGTCGCGCCCGCCGCGGCGACGCGGTCCACCGCCTCGGCGAACGGCGGGTCGGTGTAGTTCAGGTAGCCGATCTCCACGAGGGGGAAGTCGCCGCGGGCGCGCAGACGCCCGGCGTGCGCCTCCAGCGCCTCGCCCGACCCGCAGAGCAGCGAGCCGTGCGAGAAGAGGATGAGTGCGTCCATAACGCGATTGTACCTCCGGCGGCGCGGCCTCAGAACAGCGACATCTGCTGCTGGCCGGGCGGGGTCTGGGTGGGGAGGCCGAGCCGCTCGCGCAGCTTCGCCAGGGTCGCCGGTGCGTGCCCCTCGAAGAAGTTGCGGACGTAGACGAGGATGGTCTCCGGGGAGGCGCGCCGGGCGGCGTCGATGCGCTTCGCCCAGGCGTCTATGTCGGCGGCGCGGTCGATCTGCGCGGCGTCGAACCGGGCGACGCTGTTCTCGATGCCGAGCAGCCGTACGTAGCGCAGCGGGCCGCCGAGGTCGAGCCGCTCGGTGGTCGCGGTCACCACGCCGCGCTCGGCGAGCCACGCCGCGATGTCCGTTCCCTCCCAGGTCGGACTGCGAAGCTCCACGACCCAGGGGGCGTCCGGCGATGCGCGAGGATCGGTGACCCCCTCGATGAACGATTCGAGCGTCGGCCGCTCCTCGACGGTCAGGTCCGGGGGAAGCTGGAGGAGCAGCGCGCACAGCCG
>DATLHN010000116.1:0-4197 GCA_035539875.1 Armatimonadaceae bacterium | reverse complement strand
CAACAAGGAGGTCGCGGCCCAGCTCTCCCTCTCGGTGAAGACGGTGGAGACGTACAAGGCGCGCTCGATGGAGAAGCTCCGCCTGAACAGCCGCGTGGACATCGTCCGCTACGCCCGCGACGAGGGCTGGCTGGACCGGCTGTAGCGCCGCCGTTCACCGGGGTCTGCCTGTGGCCGCCGCCGCCCAACGGGCGACCGCCGCCCTGCGCGCGGCGTCCCGGCTCCGCATGGCGGCGTATTCGGGCGTGCCCGCGGTCGGGCCCCGCCGGTGGTCCCGCCGGTCGGCTTCGAAAAGTTGTCTCAGTTCTTCGTTCAGTCCCATAGATCGTCGGGAAGCGGGCACCCGGCCGCGTACCACGCGCCGAAGTCACCGGCGACGTCCCGGGCCGCGTCCGGCGTCATGGCTCCGGCATCCACCGCCTCAAACGTCTCGTTGCGCTCCACGAAGACTTCACGTCCGTAGGGCAGCACCCGGTCGCCGACCGGCATCTCCACCGCTGCCGTTTCCAGGAACGACCGGTACGGTTCGGGCAGCCGCCGCCCGACCCAGTCCTCCACTGCCTCCGTGAGCAGCATGGCCCCTCCTCCCCCGTCTGCGCGGGCGAACGAACGCCGGGCGGCGCGGGCCCGGGGAGTGTCCCCGGACCGCGCCGCCCGTTTCTTAGAACCACGTCCGCCGCGTCAGAACTTCAGCAGGGTGGGGTCGAAGCACTTGCCCGCGCCGACCAGCGGCTCGTTCGCCAGCGGCGTGCATCCGGCAGTCGGGCAGTCCGACCAGGCGATCATCCACGGGGCGACGTTGTCGCCGTAGCGCTCCAGGAGCTTCTTGTAGTCGATGCTCTTGGCGTGCCCGTCGGCGAACACCATGTTGCTGCGCCCCATGTGCCGGAGCGCCGCCAGGTCGTTGTAGCCGTTGGAGAACTGGTTGGAGCCGCAGTTCAGGTTCAGGTCCAGCGCCTCCAGCAGGTTCGTCATGTTGTTGGTGCCGGAGACGGGGTCCGGGTCGCCGCTGTCGAAGATGACGAACACGTCCGCCGGGCGGTCCAGCTCGGCGAGAGCGCGGGCGGGCGTGCCGACGTCGCGGGTCAGGCCGTCGTAGTTGTAGCCGTAGTTGTCCTGGTTGTTCCAGTTGGTGCTGGTGACGTTGGTCGCGCCCGCGTTCGTGGCCGGGCAGTCGAACACGTCGCCGCTCTTGATGTAGGGGGCGTAGTACCAGGGCCAGTAGGTGTAGGCGTTGATCGTGGTGCGCGCGCCGAGGCCGTTGGCGGCGGGCACCGGGCCGAAGCTGCTGACGGTCGCGCCGGTCGAATCGACGTAGTTGTTGGTGTCGTGGAACGTCTCGTCGTAGTCCTGCAGGTACATCATCACGCCCGTGGCGATCTGCTTGCAGTTCGAGAGGCAGGCGGTCTGCCTAGCCTTCTGGCGTGCCTGGGCGAACACGGGGAACAGGATGGCGGCGAGGATCGCTATGATGGCGATCACCACGAGCAATTCGATCAGGGTAAAGGCGATACGGGGGCGCATTCCCGATGCGCCGGTGCGGGTCTTCGACATTATCTTCTCCTGGAATGAGCGCAGTCGAACGCCACCTTGAGCCGCTGCGGGAAACTCGGTCCCATTCTATAGCGGCGACAACGGGCGCGGGTTAAGCGAATGTTAAGAACGCTCTCCGCGGCGTTCGGGGTGGGACGGCGGTCGGGGGGTAGGCGGCAAGCCCGGGGCGTGCCCGTCGTTCATGGGACAAATCATCGTTGCTTTGCCTCGCGGTCGTGGACCCTGGGGCCCTGTTGGATTCGATTATAGCACAACCGTTTAACTGTTCGTCAACCCCCGCCGCGGGAGCGCGCGCCGGTTATTCGCCGCGCGGCGCGGTGGCGGCGGCGTCGTCCCCCGCCGGGAGCGGCAGGCCGAGCAGGGGGGCGACCACGCGAGCGACCCGCCGCGCGATCTGTCGGCTCCCCTC
Source organism: Armatimonadaceae bacterium (assembly GCA_035539875.1). Lineage (GTDB taxonomy): Bacteria > Armatimonadota > Armatimonadia > Armatimonadales > Armatimonadaceae > CALEKU01. The sequence continues at coordinate 2,234 of DATLHN010000116.1, read as the reverse complement.
CGCCGTCGGGTGTACCCCGTCGGGGGAACGCCAGCCCGGAGCGGCGGCGAGGTCGGCATTCAGGTCCACCAGCGGCACGTTTAGCTCGCGGGCGACGTTCGCGGCAACGTCCCGGTAGTCGCGCACCATCTTCGCCAGCCCTCCCCGCGCGTCGAAGGGCGCGCGCGCGTGGCGGGTGAAGTACGCCGCCTCGTCGATCGGCGGCACCGTGCAGAGCACCGGCTTCGCCCCCGCCTTCCGGCAGGCGGCCACGATCGCCCTCAGGTTCCGCGCGTAGGCGTCCGGGGCCGCGAAGACGTGCGGGGCGTCCGCGCGCATGTCGTTGGTCCCGAACAGCACCACCACAGCCTCGGGCCGGTATGCCAGCGCCTGCCGCTCCAGCCGGCGCAATCCCGCCCCGCTCGGGTTCCCCCCGATCCCGGCGTTGACCACCGCCGCGCCGCCGAGCAGCTTCGACAGCTCCTCGGGATACCCCGCCTTCGTGATGCTGTCGCCCAGGCAGACCACCCGCGCGCGCGCCCGCTCCGGCGTCGTCGGCGGCGTCGGCGCGTCCTGCCTCCCGGCGAGGGCGGCAGCGGCAGCGGCGGCGACGCAAAGGGGCGCGGCGGCGAGGGCAGCGGCGCGGAGGGCGGCCCGGCGCGTCCGCGTTCTCGGTGTCGGAAGGTTCATGGCGATCATGCTACCGCCCCGCGCCCGCGGCTCGCTACTGCCCGTTCTTCTGGTGGTAGCGCTGGACGAGCGTCGGGTCCACGCGCCGCATCCGCTCCAGCACGACGGGGTTCGGTCCGGCTACCGGAGGCGGCGCGCCCGATCCTTCCCTTCTCGCCACGCGGGCGGCGGGCGGCGGAGGCTCCGCAGGCGGAGGGGCGTTCGTTCCGGTCCCCGGCGCTTTGTCCATGTCTGGCTACCCGTTCCTCACCGCCCGGGATGATCCGGCGGCAACGGCCTCCCGAATGCGACGCACCGCCGCGCCTCCCGGACGAAGTCCTCGACCAGCGCGAACGGAAGCTCCTGCCGGAAGCAGTGGAAGGTGAAACTGTCGTCCCCGTCACACCAGAACGCACAAAGCACGGTCTCCTCGGTTTCCCCTACGCCGTTCGTCACGTCGTTCGCTTCCAGGAACACGCCGTCGTTGACGGTGTCACTGCCGAACTGGAAGTAATACGTGCGCCCGCCATACACGCCCCTCAATCGTCGTGTCTTCCCTGTCGCGCGTGGTGCCGTTTCATCCGCCGGATCGACCGCGATGCCGTACTCATGCCGCCTCCCTTCACCGTCCGGGTGCGGGATCGGGAGGACGGCGTGAGCGCATTGTAGCACGGGCTCCTCTCCGTGTCATAACCGTTGTGGTTCGGAGCGATCAGGCGGGCACGGCCTCCAGGACGTGGAAGCCCAGGGTGGCGGGAACGACGCGGGTGAGCCGGAAGCCCGCCGACGCCAGCAGGGATGCGAATTCCGCCTCCGTCCGCTCCCGCGCCCCCAGGGAAACGAGCATGTTCAGGTCGCTGCGGGCGACCACCTGGTCGGTCGCGCTCGCTCCCAGCCGCTCCGGCATGATCCGCTCCACGAGGAGGAGCTTCGCGCCCGGCGTCGTCGCGCGACGACAGGCCGAGAGGAGGACGCCCGCCCGCTCGTCGTTCCAGTCGTGCACGATGCTCTTGAGCACGTACGCGTCGGCCCCGGCGGGGATGGACTCGAAGAAGCTGCCGACCAGGAACTCGCAGCGGTCCGCCACCCCCGCCGTCTCCAGGAGGCGGCGTCCGCCCTCGATCGCGTGCTCCAGGTCGAACAGTACGCCCCGCGCCCCCGCGTGTGCCGCGAGGATCGCGGACAGCAACTCCCCGTAACCCCCGCCGACGTCGACGATCCGCCCGAAACTTGAAAAGTCGTAGGCGCGCAGGACGGCGGGGGCGACCCGCCGCGTGAGGTCGACCATGGCCTGGTTGAAGACGGCCGCCTGCTCCGGGTCGCGCTCCAGGTGCTCGAACCCCTCGGTCCCCTGGAGCAGCAAGCGGGCGCTCCGGCCGGTGCGGACGCTCTCCAGGAGGTGCCCCCACGTCTGCCACTGCATCCCGCCCACCAGGAGCGCCCACGCGCGCCGGGACCCGGGCACGTCGCTCCGCAGGAGCGCGCCCAGCGGCAGAAGCTCGAACGAGCCGTCGTCGCGCTCCCGGACGATCTCCAGGGTCGTCAGCGCCCGCAGCAGGCGGCGCAGCGACGGGGCGTGCGCACCG
>DATLHN010000115.1:0-5639 GCA_035539875.1 Armatimonadaceae bacterium | reverse complement strand
GAATCCACCCCCGCCGTGTCCCCGCCGCGCCGCTCACCCCCGCCGGGACGGCCGACCGCGTACTTGACAACACCAGGCGACCGGGCTTATGATTGCCTGACGCCTTCCCGCTTTCGCCTTCTTTTTGCACTACGCGAACGGAGAAAACCATGTCGTCTTCTCTGCCCCGCCGCGGACAACCCGCCGCGTCGCGCGGCGGCCCCTGGCTGCTGCTCGCCCTCCTGCTGTTCACCCTCCCGGCCGCCTTTTACCCCCTCTCCGGCTGCTCCAGCGGCGGCACGCAACCCTTCCCCGGGGGCGACCCCGCCGCCCTGCAGCCCGCCTTCGGCGCGGTCGAGGGCTTCGTCATCCGCGACGGAAGCCGGGCCACGGGGATCGTCGTCGTGCCCGCCCTCAAGCCGACGGACACCAACGTCCTTCGAAACGCCGTCGTCCGCATCGTCGGCGGGGGGCAACAGCAGGCGGTCACGGACGCCCGCGGCCACTTCAAGCTGACCGGCGTCCCGCCGGGACTGCGCCGCCTGCGCGTCGAGGTCCCGGGTATAGGAGGCGAGGAGTTCCCCCTGACGGTGCTGGCGGATGCCACCATCCAGGTCGGGGAGCGCGCCGTGACCCGCGCCCAGGCGATCGAGAAGGCGAAGCAGGCCGTCGCCGCGCTGGGCGTGGACCTGGCGGCGGCCCGCCTGATGGCCGCGCAGCAGCCGTTCCCGGCGGGCACGCGGATCGCCCCGGCATACCTGGACGCCGAGCGCGAAAACCTCGCCTTGTTCACGCGCACCCTGGACCGCCCGGCGTGGTTCGTGTACGCCGACCGGAACCCGGGTCAGAGATTCGAGCACGACGTCGATTTCGTATTCGTGGACGTCGAGACCGGGGCGGTCTCGCAGGACGTGCGCGGGTCATTCCCGGCGGTGAACGGCCGTGCCTATTACGGCAAGGAGAGCCTCAACGCACAGTCGCCCGACCTGGTGCAGGCCCCGACGACCCGCTCCGCACGTTCGTCGACCGGCCAGCAACAGGCAGTCACTCCCGGCGGGGGAGTGGCTCTGCGAGCGCGCCTCTCCGCCGACGCGCCCTGCGTCGCGCCGCCGCCGAAGTACGGCCGGACACGGGGCCGCGACCACACCGTCCCGCCCTGTGACGACCCGAAGGTCTACACAATCCTGATCAACGGCGACCTTCGCGCGGACATGGCGCTCGACGTCCAGAACATGCAGGATTTCCTGAGAACGGACCGGTTCAGCGGACTGGGCGCGTCGGACGTCTTCACCTACCGCCCGCCGGAGACCGGCCTCACACCCAACGCGCTCGGGCGCATAGAGCAGCAGTTCGACAACATCTGCCGCGTCGCGCGCCCGTGCGACACCGTGATGATCTACGCCTCGTCGCACGGCTCCCGGCTGGGCGCGGTGATCGTCGAGCGCGGGCCGGGGGAGGACGGCGGCGCGGTGGGCGTCGCCGGGTACTTCTACCCGCAATACCTGCCCTACTGGAAGTGCGCGGCCTGCCACTTTATCGTCATCGCCGACTGCTGCTTCTCCGGTGTGATCGTGGAGGACATCAAGAAAACCGTCACCGAAAGCGACCTGCTCTACAAGGGCAAGAAGTTCGTCGCCATGTCGGCCGCGGGTACCCAGCAGTGGTCCTTCGGCGAACCGGGCTTCCTCTTCACCAGCGCGACGGGCGGCTACTTCACCAACGCCCTCTTCGAGTCGATGAACGAGGTCGCGGCCGGGTCCGCCGGGGGCACGGTCTCGCTGAACAACATGCAGGACGTCTTCGACCGCGCCTACGGGAAGACCGTCGCCGCCACACGGGACATGCGCAACGCCCCGAAGGACTACCCGGAGACGTTCGGCCAGGACCCGCAGTTCTGGCAGCGCGAACTCAAGCCGGGGGAGACGTGCCTCTCCGGGCCGACGCCCTCCCCCTCGCCGGTCACGGGGACGCCGACGCCAACGCCGACGCCCTCGCCCGTGACGCAGCCGAACCGCGCCCCGGTCCTTACCCGGATGTCCAACGTCTTCCTGCCCGACCTGCACTCCAACGCGTTCCAGGTCGACGCCGAAGACCCGGACGGCGATACGCTGACCTACGAGTGGACCTGGCAGGGGCCTGCGACGGCCTGCGGGCAGGATCGTGGCCCGGGTGCGGGCGGCGCGAAGACCCGCATCTACCTCCACGACGGCTGCTCCTTCGCGGCCGAGCAGGCGACGACCGTCACCGTCACCGTTCGCGACGGAAAGGGGGGTGAGTCCAGGCACACCCTCGGCCTCCGCCAGGAGGGCGTGTTCAACATCCCGTAGGAAGATTAAGGGGGTACGGGCGTGCCCGTACCCCCTTCCGACTCTCAGAACAGGATCGAGGGCAGGAACGCGCCCACGGGCTCGTTGTAAAGCCCGGTAGTCATCAAATTCATCGTCTGCGTCACCCGCAGGCCACGCTCCAGGCACCACCGGAAGAGGTCGGCGTTGCGGACCGGCACCAGGATGCCGGGACCGGCGAAGCCCGGGGCCGCGCCGATCAATGCCTTCAGGTCGTCGTTCGAATCCCCTACCGTGTGTCCGAAGAAACCGAGGACAGTGGCATATCCGGTGATACGTCCCGTGTCCTCGCGCTCGACCAGCATCGCACTGCCCTGCGCAACGGCCCCGGCAAGTTCCCCGGCGCGGTCGTGGCCGTGCACCCGGCGGCAGAGTTCGTTGCAGGCGTCGAGGTCGCCCTCCCGCACCGCGCGCACCACGACGCCCTTCGGGGCGTCGAGGCCGGGGGCCGGTCCCTGCATGCAGGCGAGATGCTCCCGGACGGCGAAGCCGAGCTTGGCGTAGAGGGACAGCGAGCGGCCGTGGTACGCGGCCTGTACCAGACGCACGCCCGCGTGACCGTGCGCGCGGGCGTGCTCGATCACATCCTCCATCAGCCGGCGTCCGACCGAGCCGTTCTGCCCGGACGGGTCCACGGTGATGGGGCCGACGCCCGCGATGGCGTCGCCCTTCCACAGGAAATTGCTCCCGACGATCCGCCCGCCCTCACCCTCGGCGACGACGGCGTAGACGTCCGGGCGCGACAGCATGAACTCCGCGAGTCCGATCGCCTCCTCGGGAATCGTGAAGTCGAGCGGGAAGTTGTGCTGCTCGGCGATGGCGCGGAAGGCGTCGTAGCAGATCCGGCCGCAGTCAGCGGCGTCCTGGGGCCGCCCGGGCCGCAGCGTAACGGGGTTTGTGTTCTCCATCTTCTCTCCTCGGGCGGACGCCTGCGATGGCCCTGCCCTTCTTCTCTTGTTGCACCGGTATACCGGCGCGGGCGGGGAGAGTTTCCGGATTTTCCCTCAGGGCTTCTTCGCGCGGGTGGTGGCCTCCAGGTAGGCTTTCGGCACGTTCGCGTCGCGCCCGCCGGACATCTCGAAAAGGCGACCCTTGCCGCCGCCCCAGACCCAGACGTATTCGTCCGTGTGCTTGAGCGCGTAGCGCAGGGTCTTCTCCCAATCGCCCGGCGCGAAGAAGTTGCCCTTGCCGCCCGCCGCGGCGTCCCACTTGTTCTCGGCGTCCAGCCACTTGCCGAAGCCTACCCGAACGTACTTGGAGTACAGGTGCGGCACCGCGCTGTAGCCGCGCAGGTAGTCGAGTATCTTGTCGCGGGCCTCGCGGTACTCGCCCTCGGTCCGGAAGGTGTACGCCGGCTCGTAGCCGTCCACCACGTAGCCGCGCGACTTCATCGCCTCCATCTGTTCCAGGACGCCGTCCAGAAAAGGCGGGAACAGGTCGGCCCGGTCCTTGTCGTGCTTCTGGTCGGCCCACCAGTTGCCGAAGTAGAGGAACAGTACCGCGCCCGGCAGGCTCTTCTCGATGGCCTCCCAGAACTGCTTGCCGCGCTTGTTGATCTGGCCCCGGTACGCCGCGATCCGGTCCGGCCGGTTGCCGAGCGCGTTGACGAAGCGGATGTTGTGCTCGGAACTGAAGATGTTGAACCCCCACTCCGGGTCCGCGCCCGGGCGCTTCGGCGGGCCGGTGTAGGGCTCGATGTCGAGGATGAACCCCGTGATCGTCCCCGCTTCCTTCGCGAGGCGCGCGTAGTCGCGCACGTTGTCCAGGATCGTCTTCCAGCGGCCGTCGTTGAACAGGTCCAGCGGGTTGCTCGGGCCGGACTCGAACCAGTAGCCGGAGGCGATCAGCAGGAAGTTGTCCGTCAGGTTCGGGGCCTTCTTCAGTTCGCGCAGCGGAGCGACGGCGGGGCGAAGGCGGTCGAAGTCGTAGCGGTGCGTGCTGAAAAGGTTGTGCCCGACGACCGCCTGCGGCCAGCCGAACCGCCAGTCCATGATCTGGACGCTCAGGCCGTCGATCGGCAGCTTCTTCAGGCGTGCGATGTTGCCGACCAGGCTTTCCGACGCCGGTATCTTCGGGCCGTGGACCACGACCGACGGTATGTCCGTCCCGAAGTACAGTACCTTCCGCTTCCCCGGCGCGACCACCCCGCGCTTTCCCTGTAGCATCCGCCAATCCTTCCGGCGCGGTCCCGGTGGGCCGCGTCTCTTCTACCCGGAGTATACCCGTCGGTCCCCCCGGCGGCGTTCCCGGTACGGGTCGGGAGGGAAGGGGGCTGCCTGCGGCGAAGGTGTCCCTGCCATGCTATTATTCCGCTTTCTGGCCGACGACGGCGCGCCGCACCTCGGGGTCGAGGACGAGACCGGCGGCTGCTACGACGTGACCCGCGTCCTGCCCGACGCCTTCGCCTCGCTCGGCGCGTGGCTGGCGCAGGAGGACCCCGTCGCCGCCGTGCTCGTGGCGCTCTCCGTGGCGCGCGACGAGCGGCGCGCGGGCGCGGCCTTCTTCCTGGACCCGGCGACGCCCCGCCTCGCGCCCGTGGACCGGACGCACGAGGTCTGGGCCGCGGGCGTCACCTACGAGCGCTCGAAGGTGGCGCGCATGGAGGAGAGCAAAGACGCGGGCGGCGGCGACTTCTACGACCGCGTCTACGACGCCGAGCGGCCCGAACTCTTCTTCAAGTGCAGCGGCTGGCGCGCCGTCGGCCCGGGCGACCCGATCCGCGTCCGCGAGGACTCCACCTGGGACGTCCCCGAGCCCGAGATGACGCTGGTGATCTCCTCGGCGGGGAAGGTCGTCGGCGTGACCGCGGGCAACGACGTCTGCTCGCGCTCCATCGAAGGGGAGAACCCGCTCTACCTGCCGCAGGGCAAGATCTACGACGGCTGCTGCGCGCTCGGCCCGGCCATCCGCCTCGTCGGTGACGGCACGGAAGATGCGGTAGACCCGGCGAACCTGGCCGTACGCCTGCGCGTGGCACGGGGTGGGGCGGTCGCCTTCGAGGCGGAGACGAGCACCGCGCGCATGAAGCGCGCGCCGCAGGAACTGGCCGACTGGCTCTTCCGCGAGCTGACCTTCCCCGAGGGCGCGCTGATGATGACCGGCACCGGCATCGTCCCCCCGGACGAGTTCACGCTGAAGCGCGGCGACCAGGTGGCCATAACCATAGAGGGCGTCGGTACGCTCACCAATCCCGTCGCCTGACGTTCCGGGAGCGTGCGGGGGCGGACAGTAGTGGTCGTGAAGTACGCGCCTCGCCCGACCGAGGCAGAACGAGGATACTGCGCATGTCTCTGCCGCCGCTTGAGCCCATCGGAG
>DATLHN010000114.1:0-2253 GCA_035539875.1 Armatimonadaceae bacterium | reverse complement strand
GAAGAAGGAATCAAAGATGGATATCCAACCAATGTTACGACGCCGTAGCGGCGACCGCGCCGCCTCCCAGCCCGGGGCGGGCTTCACGCTGATCGAGCTTCTCGTCGTCATTGCCATCATCGCCATTCTGGCGGCGATTCTGTTCCCGGTCTTCGCCCAGGCGAGGGAGAAGGCGCGGCAGGCCGCGTGCCTGTCGAACCTGAAGCAGCTCGGCACCGGGGTCATGATGTACCTGCAGGACTACGACGAGGCGTTCCCGCAGCGCAAGTCGGGCACCGGCGCGACCGCCGTCAGCTATCCGCTGCCGGACGGGCGCCGCTTCCAGGGCTACGTCGCCTGGCCGCTGCAGCTCTACCCGTACATCAAGAACGTCGACGTCTTCGCCTGCCTGAGCGACCCGAACCCGCGGCAGGGGTACAGCGACAACGGCACCGTTAACCCCTACGCCCCGAGCGGCGGCTACGGCAAGCCGGTCCCCATGAGCTACACCCAGAACGCCCACCTGTACGACCAGGTGAACGCCATCCCGATGACCGACATCACGTTCCCGGCCTCGACCTACTGGATCGGCGACGGCCACACGGCGGGCGTCTACGGCTTCATGGCCTACGAGGACACCAGCGTCCCGGTGGACCAGCGCGTCTTCAAGGTCGGCCTGTTCAACCGCCTGCGCATCGGCAACGACTGCGCGGGCATCGTCCCCAACAACGGCCAGCCGTACCTGTCGGCGAACGCGAACGTCGACGCCTGCATGCGCCACAACGGCGGCGGCAACATCGTCTACACGGACGGCCACGCCAAGTGGGAGAACTACAAGACGATGATCGGGCGGCGCGCGGACTACAAGCGCTCCACGGACTGACAACGGCGCTTCGCGAAAAAGACCCGGAAGGCGCGCCCGAGCGGGCGCGCCTTCCGCCGTTTGATCCATAATCAACCTTAATCATGAACTCACCGCTACGCCAGACCGCCAACGCCGCCGACGCCTCGCGGGGATCGGGCCGGACCATCCTGCTGCGCTCGGGTTGGCAGACCGTCAACATCGGGGACGTCGCCCACACGCCCGGCATCCTGCGCCTGCTGGAGAAGCACGTGCCCGAGGCCGACGTCGTCCTGTGGCCCAAGGGCCTGGACCGCGGGGTCGCGCCGATGCTGCGCCGCCGCTTCCCGCGCCTGCGGATCGTGCGCGACGCCCCGCAGTGGAAGAACCCGGACCCGCGCCCGGACGACCCGACCGTGGCCGAGGCGATACGCGAAGCCCGACTGTGGCTGCACGGGTCCGGGTCCGGCGTCAATGAGCCGAAGGACCTCGCGCGGTGGGTGGAGGAGACCGGCGGCAGGCCGTACGGCATCTTCGGGGCGTCGGTCGGCGTCGTGATCGGCGTCCCCGACCAGAAGGATGCGGTGATCGGTCCGGAGCTGAAGCGAATCCTGGAGGGGGCGTCCTTCGTCTTCACCCGCGAGACGCGCTCGCTCGCCGCGATGCGCGAGGCCGGGGTGACGCCGCGCCTGGCGGAGTTCGCGCCGGACGCCACCTTCGCGCTGGACCTGCGCGACGAGGCCGCGGCGGACGCCGTGCTGCGGTCGGCGGGGCTGGAAGAGGGGCGGTTCCTGTGCGCCGTGCCGCGCCTGCGCTGGACCCCGTACTGGGAGATCAACCCCGGCGGGAGCATCGCCCCCGAGGAGATCGCGCGGCGCAAGGCCGTCAACGACCGGCACGCCGGTCCCGACCACGAAAAACTGCGCGAGGCGATCACCGCCTGGGTGCGCGAGACGGGGCTCAAGGTGCTCCTGTGCCCGGAGATGACCTACCAGGTCGCGCTGCTGCGCCCGCGCCTGCTGGACCCGCTCCCCGCCGACGTACGGCCGAAGGTCGTCTCGCTCGACCGCTACTGGGACCTGGACGAGGCCGCGTCGGTGTACCGCCGGGCGCGGGCGGTGGTCAGCATGGAGTGCCACTCGCCGATCATCGCCAACGCCAACGGCCGCCCCGGCGTGTACCTGCGCCAGCCGGAGGACACCTGGAAGGGCCAGATGTACCCGGACCTCGGCCTCGGCGCGTGGAAGATCGACCTCCACGGCGCGACCGGCGGCGAGATCGCCGACCGGCTGCTCTCCGTCCACGCCCACTACGACGAGGCGCTCGCGCAGGTGCGCAAGGCCGCCGCCCTCGCGGCGTCGCTCCAGGCGAAGGCGATGGGCGTCGTCGCCCGCACGCTCAACGCATCCCCGGCCGCCTGACCACGGCGCGCG
>DATLHN010000113.1:0-2945 GCA_035539875.1 Armatimonadaceae bacterium | reverse complement strand
TGCGCCCCGGAGACACTCTATACGCCACCTGCCTGACTGGTAATCAGCCATATGATGCCGTATTTGAATACACGCGATGGGGAAGTAAGAATACCGAGCAAATTAAAATAGAAGCGACTACTACAGAGACACAAGATTCATCAATGAGGAGGCAGGCACTGTCACAGAATGGCTTTGTGACGACCGGACCTGTGTGGAAAGAAGCTGGACTGATCCAAAATCGAACCGAAATGGTTGATATTGACCATGCGGTTGATCAATTGATTAAGTTATCGTTTGACCGTATGGTTCGAAAGGTTCAGCACGGATACGATGACACCACTGCGATTCTCGTATACATCGGCGTACATTTCTCGTGGGATATATCGCTTCGCCATAGAGCTGAACTTGTAGCACGAACACATAAATACTTCCGAGACGAGAAGCCAACGATCCGTGGCGTCTACTATCTGTACGCTCGCGACTTTTCCGTCGATCATGTAAAAGCATCAATACTGTGAAGGGAACATAGCAGGCAAGCGCACAGCTTCTAAAAAGGGTGCGCAATATACCAACAATGCGTCATAGTTCCGCGTCTTCATACCGGCGGAAGCCGCGCACCATGAAGCCGCGCTGGTTCTGCTTCTTCGCCTCGTCGGCGCGCTTCTCGGCCTCCTCGCGGGCTGCGACGGTCGCCGCGCCGACGGTGACGTAGTCGCCGGGCTGGCGGTAGCGGTGGATGAAGACCGGACGCGGGGCCTCCGAGTGGTTCTCCTGCGAGCCGTGGATGCAGCGGTAGTGGAAGAAGATCGCGTCGCCCGCCCGCCCGGTCACGGGCAGCGCCCGCTCCCACGGCCACTCCTCCGGGTCGAGCCCGAGGTGCGAGAACGTGTCGATGTGCTTGAGCTGCCCCATCCGGTGCGAGCCGGGGACGACGTAGAGCGCGCCGTTCACCAGGTCGGTGTCCACCGCGTAGCTCAGCACGCCGACCGGGCCCTCGAAGCGGTGCTCAAAGTACGCGGAGTCCTGGTGTAGGTGCTTGGGGTGGCCCCCCACCGGCTCCTTGTAGAGACACTGGCCGTCCATGAACAGCTCGACGTCGGGACCCAGGATCGCCTCGACGACGTCCAGCAGATTCGGGTCCAGGGCCGAGCGCAGGAACGCCCCGCTCGTGGTGTAGCGCACGGCCAGCACCATGATCTGCTTGTCGCGGGCGAAGCTTGCCGGGGCGGGCAGCCAGAGGGTGCCGTCGGGCGTGTTCCACCCGATGCCCGGCACCTCCTTCGCCTGTGGCAGCAGTTCGACGGCCTGACGCGCCGCGTCCTCGATCTCCCGCTGGATCGCGGCCAGGTACGGCTGCATCAGGCCGCGCACGACCAGGCATCCGTGCTCCCGGTAGATATCGGCGGCCCGGCGCGCGTCCAGACCGTCGGCGAAGACCTCGATGTCCTCGATCCCCGCGCCGTTTATCTTCTTCTGCGACGCCGCAGCGGTGGCGGCGGCGGTGGTGGCGTCAACGCCCATGGCGACTCCCCCTCGCTCGTACGGTACTGTCAGGATGATTCGCGCGCATGGCCTGCCTACTCCTCCTGGCGGTAGCGGTGCTGGCGGACGTCCTCGATGTAGGCGTCCACCTCGGTGTCCGGAATCCCGAGCCGGTCCAGGCCCTGGCGGATCATCTCCGTGCCCGCCTCGAACTCCGCGTGGATCACCGCGTCCGCGCCCGCCTGGCGGATGCGCGGGATGTCGATCCCCCGGTGAACGCGCGCCACCACCGGCAGGCCCGGGGCCATCTGCTTCAGCACGCGCAGGGACATCTCGGTCGAGGCGACGTCGGGCAGGGTGAGCACGGCCAGTTCCGCCTGGTGCGGGTAGGCCTTCGCCAGCACCGTCTCCGAGGTCGCGTCCCCGTAGATCGTCGGGACGCCGTTCGCGCGCAGGCGCTCCACCGCCGCGGCGTCGTAGTCCACCACTACATGGGGCACCCCCTTGGCCCGCAGCGCGTCCGAGACGTACCGCCCCACACGCCCGATGCCCAGGATGATGACCCGCGCGCCGGGCCGGGGCCGCTCCCCGGCCCGCGGCTCCGAAATCCCCTCGGGCGTCTCCAGGAAGCCGGCGAACGCGGGCACGCGGCGCAGGGACCGGTACAGCGGCGCGGCGGCCCCGTAGACGAACGGAGCCAGCAGGATGGTGATGAGAGCGGACGCCAGGATGACGCCCGACACCTCGGGCCCGATCAGCCCCTGCGCCGTCCCCACCGTCGCCAGCACGAACGAGAACTCGCCGATCTGCGCCAGTCCGAGGCCCGCGCGCAGTACCGTGCGCGTCTGCCATCCGAGCTTCCGCAGCAGGAACATCGTCCACAGCGACTTGCCCCCGAGGATGACGAGGACGACCGCCACGACCACCGCCGCGTTGTCCACGAGGAAGTGCAGGTCGAGCAGCATCCCGACCGAGACGAAGAACAGCGAGGCGAAGACGTCCCGTAGCGGCCTCACCTGAGAGAAGACCTCGTGCGCGAAGTCCGACTCCGAGACCACGATCCCGGCCAGGAACGCGCCCAGCGCGATGCCGAGGCCCAGCCGGTCCGCCGCGAAACCCGCCAGCAGGCACAGGCAGACCGCCGCCAGCAGGAAAAGCTCGCGCGAGCCGGTGCGGGCGACCCGGTCGAGCACCGCGGGCACCCCGCGCGTCGCCAGCAGGAGCGTCACCCCGAGGAAGAGCGCCGCCTTCAACAGCGCGATGCCGACCCCGCTGAGCGCGCCGACGCCCTGCGTCTGGAACGCGGCCAGGGCGGGCAGGAGGACGATCATCAGCACCAGCGACAGGTCCTGCACCACGAGGATGCCGAGCATGACGGTCCCGTGCGCCGTGCCCAATTCGCCCCGCTCCTCCAGGATCTTGAGCATGACCGCCGTGGAGGAGAGCGCGAGCGCGCACCCGAGGAACAGCCCGCCGTATAC
>DATLHN010000112.1:0-14012 GCA_035539875.1 Armatimonadaceae bacterium | reverse complement strand
TCTTCTGGCGTTGTCCCGCCACGAGCAGCACGCTCCCGGCGAGGTCGAGCGCGAGTCCCACGCCCGCGACGGCGATCGGCAGGCGGTAGATGCTGCTCAGGGATTCGGGCGCGCCCGCCGCTGCGTCGTCGCCGGGTGTGGGCATGGCGCGGGTACGCGTGTCCATGCGGGGGGAGGCGGCGCGTCGGCGCGCGGCTTCGTCGGCCTCCACACGCTGCGCCTGTATCCAGAACGCCCCCGCCGCTGCCATGCAGAGGAAGCCCGCCGCGATGAGCGCGACCGGCAGCCAGGGGAAGGGCGGGCGCGTCTCGCCAGCGTCGCCGGACGTCACTCCGCCACCTCGCCGCCCGCCGCTTCTACGAGGACCCGCGCGTCCCCGACGCGCCGGGTGAACCGCTGGGCGTCCAGGTATTCGAGCAGGGGCAGGATGACCTTGCGGGAGGAACCGGTGGCGTCGCGCAGCGTGCCGACGGTGATGCCTTCCGGGGTCTTCGCCAGTTTCCGTATCGCCGCCTTCGCCGCCTCGACCGCGGACGCGGCGACGTACAGGTCGTCGGCGAGGCGCGCCAGGCTCCCCTCCTCCGTCAGGGCGTTCAGGATCGTGACGACGTTCACGTCGCGCGGGTAGTTCGCCTGGAAGTTACCCGGCGACGGCGGCAACAGTCCCCCGCTCTCGAAGACCGGCAGCATCTCCTCCGCCGCCTGCTGCCAGCGCACCGGCAGCGTGACCTCGTGCTCCGGCAGGCGCACCCCGAGCGCGCCCTCGCTGACCACCACGCCCTGCGCCACGAGCCACGTCAGCAGTGCGTTGAAGTCGCGCACGGCCGCCGCCTTCGCGAGCGGCGCGCGCAGGCCGTCGCGCGGCATCGCCTTCCGGTACGGGTTCTGCCGGTGGTACGCCGCCAGAGTCCGCTTCGCGGTGTCCGTCAGCCGCTGCGCGGCGGCGCCGGAGAAGTAGCGCCCGTCCGTCAGCACCTCCGCGCGCCCCTCGTCGACGAGCGACTCCAGCGCGACCGTCGCGACCGCGGGCTCCAGCCCGGTCTCCGACGCGATCTCGGCGGGCGAGAAGTCCGCGTGCCGGGCGGCCAGTGCGGCGTGGACGGTCTGCGCCACGTCGTCCGCCCGCGCCTCGAAGAGGGCGAGCGCGCTCTGGTCTCCGCGGCGGTAGCGGCGGGCGGGGCGGGGATCGCGCACGGTTCCGCCGCCGACGGCGCGCGCCGGGGAGTAGGTGCGCAGCACGAACCGCTCGCCCCGGGCAGGCGCGGCGGGAGTTTCGCACAGAAGCTGGGCGGCGACCGCTTCCGCCCCGGGCTCCACCTCGCCCCCTTCGAGCAGGAGGACGCGGGCGAGGACCTCGCCGGTGCCCAGGTGGACGCGCACCCGCTCCCGGTGCTTGAGCGGGCGCGGCGCGCTCCGCAGCAGGGAAAGGTGGACGTCTATCAGGTTCGTGGGAGCGAGCGTCCCGGGCGGGCAGAGCACCGCGCCGCGCTCGACCTGGCCGACTTCGACGCCGGGAAGGTTGACGGCGACGCGCATCCCCGGCTCCGCGGTTTCGACGCGCTCGTTGTGCGACTGGAGCGTGCGCGCCTTCGTGGCGATCCCCTGCGGCTGGACGCTGACCGGGTCGCCGACGCGCAGGGTCCCCGCGACGAGCGTCCCGGTGACGACGGTCCCGACGCCGGGCAGGGAGAATGCCCGGTCTACCGGCAGGCGGAACGGCGCGCTCCGGGCGTCTCGCGCGGGCGTTTCCGCGGCGACCCGGGCGAGCGTCGCCCGCAGTTCGTCCATTCCCGCGCCCGTCTCCGCGCTGACCGCCACCAGCGGAACGCCCTCCAGGGGCGTGCCCGCCAGCGCCTCGCGCGTCGTCTCCGCCGCCAGCTCGCGCAGGTCGTCGTCCGCGAGGTCGGTCTTGGTCAGGGCGACCACGCCGCGTTCGACCCCCAGCACCGTGAGGATGTCCAGGTGCTCGCGCGTCTGCGGCATCGGACCTTCGTCGGCGGCGACCACGAGAAGCGCGACGTCGACGCCCCCCGCGCCCGCGAGCATGTTCTTGACGAACCGCTCGTGGCCCGGCACGTCTACGATCCCCGCGCGGATCGGCGGGTCGCCCGGCAGGTCGAGGTATGCGAACCCGAGGTCGATGGTCATGCCGCGCGCCTTCTCCTCCGCGAGCCGGTCGGTCTCGATGCCGGTGAGGGCGCGGATGAGGGTAGTCTTGCCGTGATCCACGTGCCCGGCGGTGCCGATGATGACGTGCCGGGGGGTCTGCTGCTGCTCTTGCGCCGCGGGGTTTGCCATGAAAAACAGTCTACCCCGAAGCAGGAATCCGCGCCGCGAGCTGCAAACGTATCGCAAACTTATCCCGGTGACGACGAACGGGAGGAGGCGGGAAATGGCATTCGATGTGACGGACGTGATCCAGAGTCTGGAGCAGTCGCGCGCCTTCTTCGACAAGCACCTGAAGGGGCTGACCGGGGAGCAGTGGGCGTGGAAGCCCTACCCGGAGTGCAAGTCGGTGCGCGAGACGCTGGCCCACATGATCGCGAACGACCGGGTCGCGCTGGAGACTCTGCGGGGCGGCAAGACGCCGGAGGACTGGGAGGGATTCTTCCGCGACGTGGACGTCGAGTTCACCGGGGTGGACAACGCGGCACTGGCCGCGGCGCACCGGTCCTCCCACGAGGCGATCCTCGCCTATCTGCGGGCGACCTACCCGCCGCAGACGCCGCTCGACACCGAGGTCGACGTCTGGGGCGGCAAGGGCAAGATCGGGGTCCACCTCGGGCACCTCTCCTCGGAGGACTATTTCCACGCGGGGCAGGTGGCGTTCATCCGCAACGCCACCACCCCGGCCTGGGAGTACTACAAGGAGATTTACGCCGTGGAGTAGGCGGCAGCATCCGCGCGCGCCCGGCGGGTGCTACCGATCCAGGGTGACCGCGAAGACCTTGATCTTCGGGTCGTTCGGCAGGGTGAACGAGACCAGCTCCCGGCGCACGTCCAGCGGGATGACGAGGTGGCGAACCGCGCACGACGCCCGAACGTCGCCCGACGGCGTGCGCTTGCGCCGCGCGCCTATCGCTACCGCGTCGCCAGTCGCCGCCACCGGGCGGTTCCAGTCCGGCACCCGCAGAGTGACCTTCTCGCTCGTCTTGTTCTTGTAGTTCAGCGTCACCGTCATCGGGAGATCCGTGCCGCCGGTCGCCACCGCCGCGATGTGCAGGCCGCCGTAGCTCGCGGACTTGACCGGGATCGTCTGACCCGCGCTGGCGAGCGCGTTCTTCGCCCCGTCCGCGTCCGGGCCGTAGCGGAACGCGATGCGCCGCGCCGCCGAGGAGATGTCGGTCCAGTAGCCGCTCGGGTACGCCGGCGCGTCCCGGTACGTTACCTTCACCTTCTCGCGCGGGTCGTCCGGGTTCTTCGGTTTGGCGACGATGGGCGCGCCCGGCGCGTTCAGGCCGAAGACGTCCGGCGGGAACGCCTCCGCCGGGAACGTCGCCCCCTTCCCGTCGAGGTCGCCATCGTCGGGCTTCTCCTCGGCGGCGACCGCGTCCGTGTCGAAGAGCTTCGACAGGTCGACGAACGTGAGACGTCCGCCGCTGACGCGCACATAGGCCAGGGCGATGTCACCGGTGCGAGTGACCGGACGCGTCGAAAGGTACGTCTCGGGCAGTTTCAGAACGTCGAAGGCGACAACGTACGGGCCGTCGTGCTCCGGCGCGCGCACCGGCACCTTCAGCTTGATCGCCTGCCCGGGCGCGACGTCCCGGTCGATCATCGCCGGGATGCCGCTTCGCCACGCCGCCTCGATGCCGTCCGCGTAGTACCAGTGGTGGCCCACGGCGTACTGGCCCTTCTCCCACTTCTGCGAACCCCGGTTGATGACCGTCACCTCCGTGGTCACCTGCGCGTCCGCGGTCATCTTCTCCGGCATGTCTTGCGGGGGGAGAATGCGCGCCTCCTCGTCCCCGCCGTAGACCGCGACGCGCTCCACGTACTCGCCCGGGATCGTCTCCGTCGAATCGGTACGGGTCAGCAGCCACCGGAGGCGGTAACCGCCCCCGGCGACCCCGCGCCCGGCGGGAAGTTCGGGGAACGAAGGCTGGATCGGTACGCCGCCCGCGTCCTTCAATTCGATCAGCGCGCGCAGGACCGTCGGGGCGCCCGGCGACAGCGGGGTGGAGAGCGGCGCGGAGCCGGTGCTGATGAGCTGGGACCCGTCCGCCGACAGCACCTGATAGGTCAGGTTAGCCGACGTCGCCGGGAGAAGGTCGGGGCCGAGCCAGCGCAGCCGCACCGTCACCGGGTACGCCCCGCCCGCCTGCATCAGCGGCGGCACCGAGCTGCCGTCGAACAGCACGGTCTCCGAAAGGTTGTTGGTGATGGTGACGGGCACCGAAAGCGGCACGTCCCCGTCGTCCGAGAAGTAGATCGGGGTGCTGTCGCGGTTCGCCGGGTCCGAGGGGCGCACGAGATCGATCTGCGCGATGTACTCGCCCGGCGGCAGGGGCTCCACCTTCCCCTGCGGGAGGATGCGGATGGCCGCGAGCCCGATCGTCAGCCGCCGCGTCCGTGTCGCCGGCAGGGGCTCGTCCAGCGTTAGCCGCAGCGGCCCTTCCGAGACCGCCTTCCCGTCCTTGAACCAGCGGTACGTCAGGGCGACCCCCTGCGAGGCATCGAGCGTGCCGCGCCCCGCGTTCTGAAGCGTCACCTGCATGGTCACGATCTGCCCGGGCTGCAGCCGACGCGGGGCGTCGTGCGCCAGCCAGCGGATGTCGCGCTCGGGCAGGCCGCCGATCTGCAGCGAGTAGATGCGGGTAAGGTCCAGATACTGCGGGCCGTACTCGCGCGACGCCGTGATCTCCGTCGCCCGCGACCAGTCGTTCCAGGAGTCGATGATGTACCAGTAGGGCTGCGCTTCGAGCGCGGCCTTCCACGAGTTCCGGTAGGTCGCCGTGGCCTTGCGCGGGACGAGCGCGCCGCCCGGGACGTCGACGCCCGGCTGCACCACGAAACTGCTGGCCGTGCCCAAGCCCTTTCCGCCGGTCCTCAGGGGCGCGACCGCCACCAGGCCGGGGTTCTTCGCGTCGAAGTTCGCGCCGCCCGCGAAGAGGAGGGTCGCGCCCCCCGTGGCCGTGCCGAAGTCCGCCGCGAAGCGGCGGCGCAGGGCGTCCGCCCACTCGCCGCCCTCCACCCCCGCGAGGGCCGTCCCGTCCGAGAGGAACACGGGGTACGCGGGCACACCGCCCGCGGCGAGCGGAAGCTGCACGCGGGCGCGGAACTCGGTCGGCACCGCGGTGAAGAACCGCCGGATGGCGCGGTACAGCGCCTCGACACCCGCGTCGGTCGAAAGGTTGAGCTTCGGCTGGTTGGCGGCCGTCAGGCGCGACGTGTCGATGCAGAGGGCGACCTGCGGCGTCGGGAGCAGTTCGAACGTCATCTCCCGCAGGGCGGCCGTCATCACCAGCAGGGCCTTTTCGTCGGCGACGCCCGTCTCGTCGGCAGGGCCGCCCACCTCGACCAGCGCCACGTCGATGCCGACCGAGCGCATGTCCGCGAGCTGCTGCCGGTGCCAGGAGGCGCGATCCGTCGAGAACCAGGGACCGATCCCCGCGGTGGGGTGGTCGGCGAGCGTAATGCGCGCGGCGTCGACGTCCACCACGCCCCGGAACGGCACCGCCTTGCGCAGGTCGGCCTGATAGTCCACCCGGTAGCGCGCGAAGACCAGACGCTCCATCCCCGTCAGCGCCTTCTGGCTCAGCGTCAGGCTCGGCGCGCTGACCTCCGGCGCGGTCGGCCGCTCGGGAGCCTTCACCGGCGTCGCGCTCCCGGCGGCGGGGACCGCCGCGGCGAAGGAGAAGCGCGAATCCGAGGGCCACTCGTTGGCGACGCGCTGGATGCCGTCGATCAGCGGCGGCGCGTCCTTGCCCTCCCGCTGCACCACCGGAGACGCCGCGACGCCCCCCGCGGGGACGTCCGCGCCCGCCTTCGACCGCAGGTACAGCCGCTGCCACTTCGCGGGCGACGCGATGTCCGCCGCCGTCTTCACCTGCGGGGAGGAGGCGGAGAAGCCGCCGCCGCGCTGCCGCGCGACGAAGTTCACCGCGAGTTCCGTCTTCTCCCCGAGCGTAGCCGGGTCGACGCCGATCTCCTTCCACGGGATCGCCATCTCCACGATGTAGCGCTGGTCGCGGTCGTCGCTGCGGTTGAGCGTCCCCTGCGTCGTAACGCCGAACTTGATCGTGAACAGCGGGCGGGGGACGAGCGCCTTACGGTCGGCGTCGCCCGTCAGGAACGAGAAGCCGCCCGCGACCGAGACGACCATCGCGTGCGTCGCGGAGTTCGGGACCGCGGCGCGATCGCCCCCGACATGGAGATAGACGCCTATCGAGTCGTCCTCCTCGACGCGCGAGAGCGGCAGCTTATTGGTGCCCAAGATGTCCGCGTCGTCCACCTGGAAGGCGAAGTAGAGGTAGTTCGTGTCCCAGGTCACCTGGCCGTTTACCTCCCCCTTCTCCTGCGCCCGGACGGCCGCGGGCGCGGCGCAGACCAGGGAAGCGGCGAGGAGGAGAAGTGTCCCGAGGCGGGCGACGACGGCGGCGGAGGCGGGGCGAACGGTTCCTTGCATGAGCCAGAGGGTTTCCTGTGCGGTACGTTGGAAGGAGCGCGGCGGGATAAGTGATCCGCGATCGGGCAGACGAAAAAGCCGCGACACTGAAACGGGAGGCCGCCGCGGCAGCACGCCTTGTGCGCGCGCGGGCAGAGCCTCCCGGCTATAGTTTCCGACAAGCCTGAAACTGCGAAGTTCCGCTACATTTCGCGGCGGCCCTCGAAAGCCTGGATGAGCGTGGCCTGGTCGGCGTAGTCGAGGTCGCCCCCTACCGGGACCCCGTGGGCGATGCGGGTGACCCGTATGCCCAGGTCTTTGAGAAGACGCGCCAGGTACATCGCCGTGGCGTCGCCCTCGACCGTGGGGTTCGTCGCCAGAACGATCTCGGTGACCTCGCTCTTCTGGAGGCGGGCGAGCAGTTCGCGAACCTTGAGCTGGTCCGGGCCGATCCCCTCCATCGGGGCGAGAACGCCGCCGAGGACGTGGTACTTGCCCTTGAACTCGTTCGTCTTTTCCAGGGCGATCAGGTCGCGCGGGTCGGCCACCACGCAGAGCTGTGCCTCGCTGCGCCGGGGGTCCCGGCAGATGTCGCAGACCTCCTGGTCGGTGAAGTTGTAGCAGACCGTGCAGTAGCCGATGCGCTGCTTCACGTCGACGATGGCGTCGGCGATGGCCTTCGCCTCCTCGTCGGAGAGGCGCAGGACGAAGAACGCAAGCCGCTGCGCGGACTTCGGGCCGATGCCCGGGAGTTTCTCGAATTCACCGATCAGCCGCGCCAGCGGCCTTGCATAAGTAACCATGGGGTTGGGAGTTTTCGCCGCCTGAAATCAAGAGTGACGGGGCGGCGGCTTCTGCGTGCTCTCCACGCGCCGCCGCCCCGTACTGGTATACTCCCCTACCCGAACAGTCCCGGAAGCCCGGGGATGCCCGAGGGCATGAGTTTCTGCTGCTCGTCGGTCTTCAGCGTGTCGGCCTTCTCCCACGCCGACTTGAACGCGGCGACGACCATGTCCTGGAGGGTGTCGATGTCGCTGGGGTCCACGACCTCCTTGTCCAGGACGACCTCCAGCGGCATGCCGTGGCCGTTGACCACCGCCTTGACCGCGCCGCCGCCGGACGTCGCTTCCACGCGCGTCTGGTCGAGCCGCTCGTTCATCTTCTCGCCGTCTTCGAGCATCTTCTTCTGAAACTGCTCCAGCATCTTCGCCATGCCGGGGCCGCCGATGCCGCCACCGGCCCCGCGGAACGGGTTTGCCATGTGTCTTTCCTTCCGTAGTGTCGCGATTCGGTACGTGTCGCGCACGCGCGCTTTATTCGACGATCTCGCCGCCGAAAATGGAGAGGACCTCCTGTATCAGCGGGTCCTCCAGCGCCTTCTCTATAGCCTCCCCACGGGGTTGCCGCGCGGAAGCGTCGCCGCCACCCCACGGTTCCACCTGATGCGGCGGCGGCCATGCCTCCGAAGTCGGCGTCTGTGACGGCGACGCGGCGCGCTGTCCGCCATTCAGGCCGCCCCCGGGCCGCTCGGGCGGAGCGACGGCGGGCACGGACCGGACGGCAGGCGCTACGCCGAAATCGTTCCCGCCGAACGGGTCGCCGCCCCCGATGTCCGAGGAAAGGGGCGGGAACTCCACCCGGCCCATGTCGAGCGTGTCGATCGCGGCGATGGGGTCGTGTCGCCTGGCCTCAGTCGGCGACGCCGCCCGGTTCGGCGGCGTCGCCACGGTAGGGTCCAGCTCGAAACGCACCCTCACCCCTTCCCTCTGAAGGCACCGCGCCAGCAGCTTTTCCACGAACTCCCGGCCCTTCGGGTTGCCCGTAATCATCTCGTAATTGGGCCGACTGCGCATCTGGATGACGACGACCTTTCCCTCGATACCGGTCGGCATCGCCGTCTCCATCAGGATGGACGTCCGCTTCGAGATGCGGGCCGCCTCCTGCAGGAACCGGTGCCACACGCCCTGGACCTCGCGGAGCGAGACCACCGGAACCTCCGGCTCGGGCTCCGAGACGGGCGCAGGCGTGGGGGCAGGCGGAGGTTCCGGTATCGATGCGGCCACGACGGGGGGCGGCGCCGGTTCGGGCGCGACCTCAGGCGCGGGTGGTGACGCGGGTGCCGCGGCAGCGGAAGCGGGCTGCTCGGCGGCGCGGTCATCCGGCTCGTCGTCCGCGGCAACGTCGAAGAGCGACGGCCCCTCCTGCGGCACTACGGGCGGCAGGCCGTCCTCGTCCGCCCCCCCGTCCTGGCCTTCAAAGGCGAGCAGCGACGGCGGAGCGGCGGCACGGGCAGGGACAGACGCGACGACCGACAGCGGCGGATTCGCCGTCGGGACCGGTTCTTCCACGACGTCCGAAAATAGCGCGCCGCTTTCAAGCTCGTCCTCGGTCGGCGCGGGCGCGTCGTTGTCGTCGAGCGGGGTGTAGTCGTCCTCGTCGTCGCTCCCCGCTCGGTCGTCGGCGAAGAACCCGGCGGGCAGTTCCGTCGGCGCTTCGTCCGTCGGCGCTACGGCGGCGTTAGCGACGGCGGGTGCGGCGCTGCTGTCGCTTCCGTTCTTCGCGGCGGACGATGGCGAGGCCGCAGCCTCCGCCGGGGCATCTTCGGTCGCCACTACCGCGGGAACGTCCGGCTTGACCTTCGGCGTCCTGGCGGGTGCACTCTGAGCGGGCGGCGTGGGAGCGGGCGAAACCGTCGCCGGGCCGGCAGCGGCCGCAGGGGGGGCGGGCAGCGACGAAGGCTGCGCGGCGGAGAAGACGATGGGCGCGGTGGCGAAGGTCTGACCGCTCCCCTGCCCCTCCCCCAGGTTCATCATCTTGAGGAACGTCAGCTCCACCAGCAGGCGGTGCTGGTTGTTCCAGCGCGTCTCGCCCTGCGCCTCGTTCAGCACGTCCATAGCCCGCATCATCTGCGAAGGCGTGAAGCGCCTGGCCTCCTCCTGAAGGCGCACCGCCTCCTCGGGGGTGAACTCCGCGCCCGCCGCGGGACCGCCGACGCTCACGAGGAGCAGGTCGCGGACGTGCAGCGAGAGCGTGCGCAGCAGCGTCCGCGCCTCCTTGCCCGCGTCCAGAAGCTGACCCGCGAGGGCGAACGCCTCGGCGGCGTCGCGGCGGGAGACGGCGTCGGTCACCCGCGACAGCATCTCCGTGTCGAGCGTCCCGAGGACCGTGTCCACGTCCGCGGCCCCGACGTGCGTCGGCGCGAACGCCAGCACCTGCTCAAGCAGGGAAAGCGAGTCCCGGTACGACCCCTCCGCGCCGCGCGCGACCAGCGTGATCGCCTCCGGGTCGTAGGTCACCCCTTCGGCGTCGAGGACGAAGCGCAGGCGCGTGGTTATCTCCTGGAGCGAGCCGCGCTTGAAGTCGAACTGCTGGCACCGGGAGCGGATCGTGATCGGGATCGCCTGTGGCTCGGTGGTCGCCAGGATAAAGACGACGTTGCTCGGCGGCTCTTCCAGCGTCTTCAGGAACGCGTCCTTGGCGTCGCTGGAGAGCTGGTGCGCTTCGTCGATGATGAAGACCTTATACCGGAACTGCATCGGGCCGTAGCCGACGGCCTTGCGGACCTCCTCGATGTCCGCGACTCCGCGGTGCGAGGCGGCGTCCATCTCGATGACGTCGATGCAGGTGCCCGCCGTGATGCTGGCGCAAGCCTCGCAGCGGTTGCACGGCTCGCTGACCGGTCCGTCCCCGCTCTCGCAGTTCAGCGCTTTGGCGAGCAGCCGCGCCACCGTCGTCTTGGCCGTCCCGCGCGTCCCGGTGAACAGGTAGCCGTGCGCCACGCGCCCGGAGGCGAGGGCGTTCTGGAGGGTGCGGGTGACGTGCCCCTGCCCCATCACGTCGGCGAACGTCTGGGGCCGGTATTTGCGGTAAAGGGATTGGTACGCCATGCGGTGCGGCCGGTGGTGGTGATGCCGGGAGGACTGCCCTATTCTAACCGAAATCGGTACGCAGGGCAATGCACCGTTTGCCTCCTGCGGGCGGCCCTCCCGGCACCCTCGCCTTCCCTATCAGCGCGCGTGGAAGCCCCCCAGAAACGCCCCCTGCTCCGGGAGCGGGCCTATCCGCGATCCGTCCGGCTGCCTGCGGGCGCTGCTGTTGGAGTCGCGCGCCGGGAAGAAGACGGGCGGGACTCCTCCCGCCTCACCCTCGGCCTTGAACCACTTCACGTGGCCGTCGGCGAAGGCGTAGTTCGCCCCTCCGGCGTGCCGCGTCAGCGCGCCGTCGCTCACCGTCGCCCCCCGTCCCGCGTCGCACGTCCCGGCGGCGTTCACCGCCCCGTCCAACGCCGGGGCAGCCCCGGAACGCGCGTGCCCGGCGTTCACGTCGAGCGTGTCGCCGTCCACCAGCAGCACCGTCCACGAGGGGGCCGTTACGTCCTTCACGCTCTCCGCCGCCAGAAGGTCGTTGTAGAGATAGTCTAACCGCCCCGCCGGGCCGCGACCGACCTCCGGGCACTCGAAGGTATCGCCACCCGTCACGTAGACGGATAGGAGACCGGGGACCCAAATCTCCTTGCCGCCGCTCTCTACAATCCGCCGGCTCGCCCCCCAGGAAGACATCTGCCCCGGAGCGTGGTCGGGCACGCCCACCGGGGGAAACCGGTCGTCGTAATCCTGGACGTACATCAGCATCGCGACCCCGATCTGCTTCTCGTTGCTCGCGCACGACGACTGGCGCGCCTTTGCCGGGTGGTGAGAGTGGGACAACACCGGCATCAGGAAGAAGAACAGGACGGCGACGATGACGACGAGGGTCAACTCGACGAGCGTAAAGCCACCGCCCCGCCTCTGAACGTTTTGCTCCCGCATGCGTGCCTCCTATCGGATGTGGAACGTCCCGGCGAAGGTGCGCCTCTCGAACGTCAGCACTCCGCTGCCGTTCACCTGGATCCCACCCGCCGGGTCCGGGCCAATCTCCTTGCCGTCGGGCGTCACGTGCGCCCGGCTGTCGCTCTCGCGAGGCGGGAAGTAGATCGCGCCCGCCTTGAACCACTTGACGTGGCCGTCGGTGAAGGAATAATTCGCTCCATTGGAGCGACGCCTCGGCGCGGTACGCACCGTCGCGCCACCGCCCGGCGCGACGGTCCCCTTGTCCGTGAAGGTCGTGTCGAACGGCCCGGCGTCCGGCACCCAGGCATGGCCGACGTTGCCCGTCTGGTCCTCGCCGTCCGTCGTGAGAACGGTATTCGCGACGCCGGTCAGTTCCGACTGCTCACGGCCAACGAGCAAGTCGTTATAGAGGTAGCCCGGCGTGTTCTTCAGGTAGACCGTGCGGCGGAATCCGAAAATGTGCCCCTCGTACGATGCGCGGAACATATCTCTGCTCTTGACGTACGGCTGGAGCAACCCCGGAAGAACCCGCCCGTTTCCGAGCGGGCGGTCGGGTCCCCAACTCTGCCGCACGGCCTTCCCCTCGGAATCGTACGCGACGACGCCGGACGCAGGGGGAAAGTGCTCGTCGTAGTCCTGGATGTACTGCATGAAGGACAGAGCGATCTGCTTCTGCGGACTGGCGGGATTGTTCCGCCTTCTGTTCCCGTTGACTTTCGCTCTGGTGAACACGGGAAACAGGAACAGCCCGAGCAGGAAGAGGATGAGGATAACGAGGGCGAGTTCGGGCAGGCTGAAACCCGAACGGGCGGCGGCAGCGCGACTCCCGCGCCGCCTTCCGTGTGCAGCCTTGCACATGACACTACCTCCCGCGGGCGCGCGGATGATTGAGATGAAATAGGGATGATGGGCGCGCGTTCCCGCTACTGGAGAAGACGCAAAGCAGAGGAGGATCGTTACGCCCGTCGCTTGCCGGGAACCCGGAAACGCGAAAGGGCCGGGGAACGTCACTGTTCCCCGGCCCACTTCACCTACACTGAACGACACACGGGTCGTACTCCTTAAGGCTGCTGCCTTCCGACCCTGACCTGATTCGGAGCCGACCCGCTGCCGTACCTACATTGTACCGCAACCCCTGCGAAACGCAAAACCCCGCCCGGGTCCGGGCGGGGTTTTGTCCGTAATACGGCGCGTTACTTGGTCCCCGTGAGCGTCTTCACGCCCGAGCCGGTCAGGTCGTCCTTCGTCAGGACGATCACCTTGCGCAGCATGCGCAGGTTGTTCCGCTCCTTGTCGACGACCAGGTAGTTGTCGTCCGTCAGGCCCTCGCCGCTCCAGCCGATACGGTCCTGCACGAAGTCCGGCGCGGTGCGCGGATTGAAGGAGAGGATCAGTTCGTACTTGTCCTTGGAGAACGAGTACATCCCCGGGTCCTTGCTCATGTCGATCTCGCGCTTGAAGGTGCCGTACTGGTAGCCCTCTCCGAGCGAGACCCGGTAGTTCTTCGCGTCCAGTTCCGCCAGCTTCTTGGCGTCGCCCCGAAGCTTCGCCATCTGCGCCGCAACCTCCGACGCGTCGTAGAGCTTCTTCCCGGAGCCGAAGGGCAGCGGGTACGCCGCCGTCACCGCCTGGAGCTGGCCGGTCGCGGAGAGCTGCCCCAGTCCCTTCGAGAGCGGGACCGTACCGAGCTTGAACTTCGCCACCTCGTCGTCCGTGAAGCCGTACACGCCCACCCGCTCCAGGTTGCGCTCCACGGAACCGTAGGCGTTCTTGCCGTGGGCCACGAACATGCTGCCCTTCTTCACCATCTTGCCGCCGCGGGTGGAGAGTTGATCCTGCATGATGGTGACGGACGGGTCCACTTCGAAGGAGGTCATCTCCTTCTGGCGCTTCATGGTGTAGCCCTGGTCCTGGAGGCGGACGTCGACGCGCGCGCCGTCGACCGGCCCCTCAACCAGGATGCCCTGGCCCGGGTTCTCCGGGGTGCCCATGTCGAACTCTTTCGCGCCGACCAGGTTGAGGACGCCGGAGATTTCGAGCACCTTCGGCTTGATGCGCCGCACCGTAACGTCGAAGTGCGCGTTCACCGGGGGCTGGGTGTCCTCGCGGCGGACGATCCGGCGGACCTTCATGTGCTTGAGGTTCTCGCGCGCCGAGTTGTAGCCCTGGGTCGCGCGCCCCTTCTTCTCCGAGGTCGCCTTCGGATCGTCGAGAATGGCCTTGTGCGACTTGGCGACCTTCTCCCACTGCGCGATGGCCCCGTCGGGATTGCCGGAGCGCTCCAAAGAGTGCGCCAACAGGTGGCCGATCTGGGTCACGTCGTGGTTCGGGTCCTGCTTTTCGCCGGCCTGAAGGGCCTCGACCGCGGTCGCGTAGTCCTTGACCTTGTCGAAGTTGTTCCAGCCCTTCTCCTTGTACAGGTCGTAGACGTGCTGGTTGTTGGCGATGCCCTCGTCGAGCAGGGCGAGGCCCGGCTCCAGGTACCGCCGGTCCGAGCGCTGGTCCGTGTCCGTGAAGTTGTACATCAGATGCCAGGCGCCCGTGGAGTAGACGTCCAGCCAGTTCGGGTCCAGCCA
>DATLHN010000111.1:0-12486 GCA_035539875.1 Armatimonadaceae bacterium | reverse complement strand
GGGTGTCAGCATGTCGATCGAGGTGACGATGGGCAGCGCGAGGGCGAGCGCCCCTGCGAGGCCCAGTCTCCGGATCACGTCCCGCCGGGGGACGCGGGCGACTTCCGCCGGGCGCGTCGCGCGCTCCCGCAGCAGGCGGGCTCTGCTCAGTCCCTCCAGCGCCAGCCAGACGACCTCCGGGTCCGCCGGCAGGTCGCCTTCGCCTTCCCTCTCCAACTGCCGGGTCATGTCCTCGACCGTGGTCTGCCCGTCGCAGTAGCGCCAGACCAGGGCCGCCGTCCGGTTGAGACGGTGGGCTCGGTGCCGTTCCTGGTCGTAGATGACCAACTCGTCACCGACCTGTTGCACCAGAAGTTGGTCCTGTCGTGCTTCAGGTTTCATCGGGACCCTTCTTTCCACGTGCGATCAATTATCGGGCGCGGGCCACGTCGGTCCCGCACCCAGGTGCTCCAACAGCGCGACTGCCGCTCCTTCCGACTCGCCGCGAGCGCCCCGGAGCGCCCGGACGCCGCCGCCCTCGGCGTCCACGGCCCGCTGCAGCGTCTCCAGGGCGACGGCCGGGACGTAGCGGGACGGTATGGTATGTTCCAGCAGCTTCATGACCGACTCACCGGCCGAGAGCGGGCGCGGTCGCCACCGCGCCCCGGGACGGTAACCGTCCACGGCGGCGATCATGCCGACCGGCAGTGGCTCGGTCCCGGCCCGCCCTCCGAGCAATTCGACGGGCACTCTTTCGGGGCGTTCGCCCGAGGCCCTTCGCAGCGAAAGGGGCTTCGCGAAGGGGAGGACACGACCCCGCGCGTCGAAGACCGCGTAGGTGTCCGAATAGTAGGTGGCGCCCGCCCGCACGAGGGCCGCGACCAGGCGGGACTTGCCGCTCTTCGCCGGCCCGGGCATCACGATCGCCCGCCCGCACCAGCCCACCACGCCCGCGTGCACGAATACGTGGCTCCGGGCGGCGAAGGCGACGTTGATGTGCAGGTAGGTTTCCAGTGCTTCGAGGGCTTCGTCGAGGTCCAGGGTCCGGGCCATGCGCGACGCCCCCACGTACAGCAGGTTATAACGGCGGACCCATGAGGCGGCGGCGCTATCGGTTTCGCCCACGAACAGGGAGTACAGGTCGTCCACGAGGGGAGACCGGGAGGGCTTCCACCCGGGCGGCAGGTAGTTCCGAAGCCGCCCCCGCACGGCGGGGTCGTTGGTCCGGACCCCCAGGCGCACCCCATGGCTCGTGAACGAGATTCCCGCCGCCCACCCGAGGCGGTCGATACTGTCCATTCACCCGAAAGAGTCTTTGAGCCGGGGCACGATCGGTGTCTGCTGCACGGTGCCGCTCCTGAGGAAGGGCCGGAACGCCCGCGCCGCCGCATTTGCGGGTTCGGCGCGCGCGCAACGTAGGACGGGCGGTCAGGCGGGAGGCCGAACAGGGGAGACTGCGGCCCTCGCCGACAGAACCGGGCGACCGCTCCGGAGGGTGCACGGTTGGGGAGCGACGCGCCTACATGGGCGCGGCGGACACCGCTACTGCATCACGGGGTGTCGACCCGAAAACGGTGTGAATGGTCAAACCTGGTTGATTTGCATTATACACGCGATGACAGTATATTTACTGGGCAATACGCGCTTTTTTTCGCGGCCGCACCAGAAAGCGCGAAAAGGGAATGAGGCACGATCTTGTGCCTCATTCCCTTTTCGTCTATTAGCGCCGACCTCACGGGATCGGCCTCGCTGGTGTGCGTCTCTATTCCGTACTTAGCGGCTCTCGGCGATGACGAGCCGGGTGCCGAGGGCTGCCGCGATGCCCGTGAACACGATCACGGCCGCGGCTTCGATGAGTAGTCCCATCGCCATCTCCTTTCTGGTAAGGACACAGCGACGTATCCGTATTTTCGTTGGCCGTTCGGTGGCCGGTAGCCATTGCTCCCGGAGGGAGCGTTCCGGTGCGATCTCCACTTTATATGAACCCGAACGACCGCTCCGGGTTCCCGTCCCCCTCCTGATCGGCGTCGGCGCGTAGGCGCTGGAGGGTGGGGCATGACCCGCTGGTTTACGCGGCGGGAGATGCGGGTATCGACAGGATTGGCAAACAACCACAGAAAGGGGCAGAGTAACCACGATGGAACATATCGCCATCGAGGCGCTACCTCGCGCCTCCCAGAATACCAAGGGTGAGCGCAAGCAGATGCGCCAGTCGGGCAACATCCCGGCCTCCCTGTTCGGAAAAGGGATTACCTCCCAGACGGTGACGGTGAACGCGAAGGACATCGCGAAGGTGTTGAAGTCCGAGACGGGCGCGAACACCCTGGTGGACCTGACGCTGGAGGGCAAGCGGCACCTGGTCCGCCTGACCAACCTGGAAGTGGACCCGATCCAGCGCACGCTCCAGCACGTCGGACTCCAGGCCATCTCCGCGCGCGAGGCGCAGAAGGCGACCGTGCTTCTGGAACTGACCGGCGAGCCGGAGCCCGTCCGCCTGAACGAGGCGCTGCTGGAGGTAAACCTGAACAGCCTGGACGTGAAGGCGCTGCCGGAGCGGATGGTGGCGCACCTGCCGCTCGACGTCTCGAACATGCAGATCGGCGACGTCCTCTACGCCCGGGACGTTCCTCTGCCCGACGGCTTCGAACTCACGACGAACGAGGATACCCCGGTCGTCTCCGTGAAGACGGCGAAGGTGGTGGTCGAGACCGAAGAGATACCGGCGGGCGAACTGCCGGAGTCCGCGACCGAGCAGGCGTCTTCCCCGGCGGCCAACGAAGCCGAAAGCCCGGAGACCAAGGGGAACACCTGACCCGTTCCCTGAGGGATGCGATAATCAGGAGGGCCGCCCGAGTCGGGCGGCCCTTCGTTCTGCCCGCGTCCGGCGCAGGGTGCGGAGTATGCTATAATAAGTCGCTTCGCCATGCAGTACACCACGCGAACCAGATTTTTCGGGGTCCACCTGCTCTCCCTGGGAGGGGTGGGCACCGGCGGCATAGAGCAGATTATAGAGCGCCCTCCGTCGTGAGGTCGCCCGTTCGACGCGCTGCCGCCTCGGCCTGAGGCGTGACGCAGCGCGGTGCGATTCGGCGAGCGGCCTCCTCAAACGTCGGAGGGCGCTCGCTCGTTTTTTCCGGGAGGGGCGTCCCCGTGCGCTCGCTCCGCCGAACCCCGTCTCTGCCCGTTGCCGAATCGCGCCGAACCCGCTTCCCGAGCTTAATAATGAAGACCGAAACCGCCGTCGAAGACTACCGTGAAACGCTGAACCTGCCGCAGACCGACTTCCCGATGAAGGCGGACCTGCCCGCGCGCGAGCCCGAGATCGCCCGCGTCTGGGCCGAGAACGACGTCTACCGGAAGACCGCCGTCCGCCCCGGCGCGCCCTCGTTCGTCCTGCACGACGGGCCGCCCTACTCCAACGGCGACATCCACCTCGGCCACGCCCTGAACAAGATCCTCAAGGACGTCATCGTCAAGTACAAGGCGATGCAGGGCTTCGCCGCGCCCTACGTGCCCGGCTGGGACAACCACGGGCTCCCCATCGAAGTCAACGTGATGAAGGAGTTCCGGGCGAAGAAGGAGACGCCGGACAAGATCACGCTGCGCAAGCGGTGCCGGGAGTACGCCGCCGAGTACGTCGCCCGCCAGCGCGAGCAGTTCCAGCGGCTCGGCGTGCGCGGCGACTGGGACGACCCGTACCTGACCATGTCCACCCGCTTCGAGGCGGAGATCGTCAACGTATTCGGGGAACTCGCGGCCAAGGGTTTCATCTACCGGGGCCTCAAGCCGGTCTACTGGTGCCCGACCGACGAGACCGCGCTCGCGGACGCCGAGATCGAGTACGAGGAGGGGAAGAAGGACCCGAGCATCTACGTCCGCTTCCCCGTCAAGGACGACCCGCACGGCGTCTTCCCGGCGGACGCGCCGAAGGAGAAGTGCTGGACGATCATCTGGACCACGACCCCGTGGACGATCCCGTCCAACCTCGCGGTGGCGGTCTCGCCCGTCTTCGACTACGTCGTGGCCAGGACGGCGGCGGGCGACCACTACCTCGTGGTGGACGCGCTGCTGAAGCCGACCATGGAGGCGGCGGGCGTCGCCGAGTCCGAGTACGAGGTGGTCAAGGTGCTCCAGGGGCATCTTCTGCACGACCTCGTCTTCCGGCACCCGCTGCACGGCGTCGGCGGCCCGTTCGACCGGGACTCCGTGCTGGTCTTCGCGGACTACGTGACGACCGAGGACGGCACGGGCGTCGTCCACACCGCGCCCGGGCACGGCAAGGAGGACTTCCAGACCGGCCAGAAGTACGGCCTGCCCGTGCTCCAGCCCGTGCTCGCCAACGGCGTCTACGACGAGACGGCGGGCGAGTTCGCGGGTCTGCACATCGAGGAGGGCGGCAGGAAGGTCATCGAGCGGCTCCGCGAGGTCGGAAACCTGCTTTCCGAGCAGCAGATCGTCCACTCCTACCCGCACTGCTGGCGCTGCCACAACCCGGTCATCTTCCGCGCCACCGTCCAGTGGTTCATGAACATCGACCACGACGGCTTCCGGCAGAAGGCGCTCGACGCCGTCCAGACCGTGCAGTGGTTCCCCGGCGACTCGATCAACCGCATCTCGGCGATGGTGAGCGGGCGGCCCGACTGGTGCGTGTCGCGCCAGAGGGCCTGGGGCGTCGGCATCCCGGTCTTCTACCTGAACGGCGAACCGGTCGTGACCCCGGAGAGCGTGGCGAAGGTCTACGAGATGACGCTGCGCGAGGGCTCGGACGCCTGGTACGAGAGGACGCCCCGCGAGATCCTGGGGGACGACTGGGTGTGTCCGCTCGGCGGGAGCGCGGACGACTACACGAAGGAGACCGACGTCCTCGACGTCTGGTTCGACTCGGGCTCGACGTGCCGCGCGGTGCTTGAGCACCGGCCCGAGCTGCGTTACCCGGCGGACGTCTACCTCGAAGGCTCCGACCAGCACCGCGGCTGGTTCAACTCGTCGCTGATGATCGGCACGGCGACGAAGGGCGCGGCCCCGTACAAGCAGGTCGTCACGAACGGCTGGACGCTGGACGAGAAGGGCAAGGCGATGCACAAGTCGGCGGGCAACGCCATCCCGCCGTCCAACGTCGTCAACCTCTACGGCGCGGACGTGCTGCGTCTCTGGGTCGGCTCCACGAACTACTTCGAGGACGTGCGCCTCGGCCCGAAGATCCTGGAACAGGCCGCCAACAGCTACCGCGGCATCCGCAACTCCCTCCGCTTCATCCTCGGATCTCTCTTCGACTTCGACCCGGCGAGGGACCGGGTGGCGGCCGGGGACCTGACCGACCTGGACCGCTACGCACTGGACCGGCTCCAGCGGCTGATCGGCGAGGTGACGCGGGCGTACGAGGGGTACGAGTTCCACCGCGCGATCCGCGCGGTCAACGACTACTGCGCCGGGGACCTGTCGTCGTTCTACCTGAACGTCATCAAGGACCGGCTCTACGCGTCCGCGCCGGACGACCCGGCGCGCCGCTCGACCCAGACCGCGCTCTACGAGATCTGCTCGGCGCTGGTGCGGATGCTCGCCCCTATCCTCTCGCACACGTCGGAGGAGGCGTGGCAGCTGCTGCCCGGCGCGACGTCCGAGCACGCCAGCGTAGAGCTGGCCCCGTTCCCGACGCCCGACCCGGTTCTCCTCGACGAGGCCGTCTCCGAGCGGTGGAAGGGCATCCTCGCCCTGCGCGACGAGGTGAACAAGGCGCTGGAGGAGGCGAAGTCGAAGGGGCTGAAGAAGCCCCTGGAGACGCGGGTCACGCTGACCGGCGACTTCCCGGCGGCGGCCGGTTTCACGGACGAGGAGCTGGCGACGCTCTTCGTGGTCTCGCAGGTGGAGCGCAAGGGCGGCAGCGGCGGCGGCGCGCAGGTAGCCGTGGGGGCCGCGGTGGGCAAGAAGTGCGGGCGCTGCTGGCTGATCAAGCGCGACATCGGGCACGACACGCTCTTCCCGAGTCTCTGCGAGCGCTGCTCGGACGTGCTGCGCGGCGGCATGTCCAACGGCTGAGGGCCGGACTCCCGAGCGGTGGGCCGGTCCGGCGGAA
Source organism: Armatimonadaceae bacterium (assembly GCA_035539875.1). GTDB lineage: Bacteria > Armatimonadota > Armatimonadia > Armatimonadales > Armatimonadaceae > CALEKU01. The sequence goes on along the minus strand of DATLHN010000111.1, from coordinate 6,434 downwards.
ACGGCGACCGGCCCGCCGGACGTATTCTGAAAAACAACAAGGCGGGCGAACCGACGATGAGCGACAACAATAAACCGGCGGCGCAGCCGCGCACCGACCTGGATCTCGACTTCTTCCGCGCCAGACTGCTGGAAGAGAAGGCTTCGGCGGAGGCCACCATCGCGGGCATCGAAAGTGCCGACGACGAAGGATTGCACGTGACCGGCACGGATGCCGACGACGCCGTGGGCCTGAACACGGTCGGCACCAACCGGGCGGAGCTGTCCAACTACGACCAGCACCAGGGAGACCAGGGCACCGAGCTCCAGCTGCGCGAGCAGGACAACATGCTGATCGGCAACGCGCGCGACATCCTGCGGCGCATCGAGCGGGCGTTGCAGAAGATGGAGGAGGGCACCTACGGCCTGAGCGACCGCTCGGGCAAGCCGATCCCCCGCGAGCGGCTGGAGGTGATGCCGTACGCCGTCCTGACAGTGGACGAGCAGGGCTAGAAGGAAGCCGAACACACTGCAGAGCCAGGAAAGAACCGAAACGCCCGCGGGTGACGCCTCGGAGGCGCCCGCGTTCACGCCCGCGCCGCCGAGGCGGCGCACGCTCCACCGGAACGCCTTCTACGCGCTCGCGGTCGGCGTGGCCGCGCTGGACCAGGCCGTGAAGGCGTGGACGCGCGAGGCGCTCGCGGTCGGGGAGAGTATCCCCCTCTGGCCGGGGGTGTTCCACATCACCCACACCCAGAACCGGGGCATGGCGTTCTCCCTGCTCGAAGGGCAGACGCCGGTGCTCGTCCTGGCGGCGGTGGTGGTGACGGGACTGATCGTGGCGGCGCAGCGCCGCCTCGGGGCGCGGCTGCCGGCGCTGCTGGGCTGGGCGCTCGCGCTCGCGCTCGGCGGCGCGGTGGGCAACCTGATAGACCGGATACGCCTCGGCTACGTCACGGACCTGTTCGACGCGCGGATCATTCATTTCCCGGTCTTCAACGTCGCGGACACGGCCATTACCTTCGGCATCGCCCTGCTCGCCTGGCGCACCCTGACCGCGCCCGCCGGGCCGGAGGACCCGCCCCTCGCGCGGCCCGCGGCGGCGGCGGCGCCCGAGGCGTCGGCGGGGTCCGAAGACGAGCAGCAAAGGACCGTCTGAAGATGTACCCCGTCCTGTTTCACGTCGGCTCGCGGCCCATCTACGCCTGGGGCCTCCTGCTCATGGTGGGCTTCCTCCTGGCAGCCTGGCGCGGGGCGCGCGTCGCCCGCCGCTACGGGCTCGCGCCGGAGGACGTCTGGGACGCCTCGCTGGTAGGTCTCCTCGGGGGGATCATCGGGGGACGCCTGGTTTACGTCGCGCTGGAGTGGAAGCACTTCGCGGCGAACCCGGTAGAGATCTTCCAGATTTGGACCGGCGGCATGACGAGCTTCGGCGGGCTGATCGGCGGCGTGCTCGCCGGACTCGCCGTCGCACGCCTGCGGAAGATGAACGTCGCCGACTCCGCCGACCTCGCCGCCGTCTCGCTGCCCATCGGCTACGGCATAGGGCGCATCGGCTGCCTCCTGAACGGCTGCTGCTACGGCGGACAGTGCGACCTGCCCTGGGCGGTGAACTTCCGCCACGCGGACGGGACCATGACCGGCCCCTCGCACCCGGCGCAGCTGTACTCGGCCGCCGCCGCCCTGGTCATGTACGTCGTGCTGGCGTGGGTGGAGCGCCGCCGCCGGTTCCGGGGGCAGCAGATCCTGTTGTTTTGCGTGATGTACGGGGTATATCGTTTCCTGATCGAGTTCGTGCGGGAGGGGGCGACGGCCTCGCTCTCCGGCATTGCCCACCTGACGCAGGCCCAGGTCGCCTGTGTCTTCATCGTCGCCGGGGCGAGCGCCCTTTACGCGATGCTGGCACGCCGCGCCGCGGCGTCCGCCTCCGCCGGGGCGAGTGTCGCGCCCGCGTAGGCGCGTTGTTTCTTCTTCGCCTCCGTGAAAAACTATGGAATGGAGCAGCAGCGACCAGGTCGAGCCCGCTGAGGACGATTACGCCGACGCGGATTCGGAGGCAACGCTTCCGGAGGACGGCGCGGAGCCGGGCCGGGACCAGGAGTACGTCTTCGTCGTCGCCCTCGGCGAGGAAGGGAAACGCCTGGATGTCTTCCTCTCGGAGAAGATGCCCGACGTGTCCCGCTCCCAGCTCCAGCGGATCATCGGCACCGGCTCGGTCCAGGTCAACGGGGCGATCGCGCGCCCGGCGCTGCGCGTCCAGACCGGCGACCTCGTCCTCACCGACATGCCCGCGCCGCGCCTCACGCACATGGAGGCGCAAAACATCCCCCTCGACGTGGTCTACGAGGACGGCGACCTGATCGTTGTCAACAAGGCCAAGGGGATGGTTGTCCACCCCGCGCCCGGCGCGCAGGACGCGACGCTGGTCAACGCCCTGCTGTATCACTGCGAGGACCTCTCCGGAGTCGGGGGCGAGGGCAGGCCGGGTATCGTCCACCGGCTGGACAAGGACACTACCGGCCTGATGATGGCGGCCAAGAACGACGTCGCCCACAACGGTCTGCAGCGGCAGATACAGCGGCGCACCGCCGTCCGCAAATACCTCGCGCTCGTCTGGGGCCGCCCGCGCTTCGAGGAGGCGGTCATCGACGCGCCCATCGGGCGGCACCCGGTGGACCGCCGGAAGATGGGGGTCATCGAGCCCGGCAGCCCCGTCGCGGCCCGCCCCGCGCAGACCGGCGTCCGCGTGGCCGAGCGCCTGGGCGCGATGACGCTGCTGGAGTGTACGCTTCAGACCGGGCGGACACACCAGATACGCGTCCACTGCGCCTTCGCCGGGCATCCGGTGGTCGGCGACACGCTCTACGGCGGCCAGCGGACGGCGGGCGTGGAGGCCGCCCCCTCGGCGCCCCTGCTGACGCGGCTGAACCAGAAGCTCGCCGGGCTGCACGGCCAGGCGCTGCACGCCTACCGGCTTTCGTTCGACCACCCCCGGACCGGCGAGCGCCTCGCCTTCGAGATGCCGCCCCCCGCGGAGATGACCGAACTGATCGACCTGCTGCGCGAGATCGCCGCGGCCAGATCGATGGGAGTCTAGAGGCGCTTCGGCCATGCCATCTCATGACGACAGACCCGCGCCCGCGCTGCCGACGTCGGTACAGCCGGGAGACATGGCGCGGCTGCGCAAGGCGCACCCGTGCGGCGGCAGGGAGTGGCGCGTGACCCGGATCGGCGCGGACATCGGACTGGAGTGCCTGACGTGCGGGCGCAGGGTCATGCTGACGCGCGACGAGTTCGAGCGCCGCTGCGTCCACCGGGAACCCGCCCCCGCCGACGGCGTCGGTTAATCCTGTAACTTCCGGAGGTCGATCTGTTTTGCGTTGGAACCACCCGCACCGCGGCACGCCGCCCGTGCTGCGACGTGCCCGTCTCTTCTTCCCGCCGCTCCTGCTGCTCTCCGGGTTCCTGGCCGGAAGCGTGACCGCGCTCGTTCCCGCCGTCGCCGCCGCGCCGCCTCCCGCGCCCGTCGGGGCCGCCGCCGCCATCGCGCCGCCGGTGGTGGTGACGGTGGACGCGCTCGGACGGCGGACCGCGCCGGGGGGCGCTGCCGCCGCGCAGTCTGCCGCCGCGCCGGAAGCGGCCTCCCCGCTCCTCGAGCGCCTGCGGTCCGCGTGGACCCCGGAAGGGCAGACGCCGTCGGTGACGCCGCCGCTCGCCTGCGCGGTGATCGACGAGGAGCCGACCGTCTCCGCGGGGGCGGCCGAGGGGAACGTGCCGGGCGTCGTGCTGGTAGGAGTACGCGCGGCAGGGGCGGCGGCGGAAACCGCCGCGCCGGCCGGGGTCGTTCCGGTAGCGGAGGGCACGCCGCCACTCCCCGCGGCGACGGACGGCCCCCTGCCCGCGGAGCGGGTCCGCCTCGAGGTGCGGCTCCCGCGCGGGGTCTGGAGGGTGGACGCCGCGCTGCTCAAGGAGGGCGAAGCCCCCCGGCGCTGGCGCATGCAGAGCGTCTGGCAGAAAACGCCGGGCGTCGCCGTGAAGCTGGTCACGGTGCCGGCGGGGGAGACGCTGACGCTCCGCTTTACCGAGACGGTCGCCGCGGCGGCCCGCGCCCACAAAGCTGCGAGTGCGTATCAGGAGGTGGGGGGCAAGACGTACGGCGGCGCGAGCGTGAAGACGACGCTCGCCCGGGTGGGCGACGCCCTGAACGGGATGCCCGCGCTGATCGCGGGGGGCAAGCGAGACCCGCTCGTGAAGAAGGCGCACGTGGCGCTGCTGGCGGCGGCCCAGGCCCACGCGATGTGCCAGAACGCGCGCCAGGCCACGCTATCGGAGAGCGAGCCCGCGTTCGACGCGCTGCTGGAGACGCTGTCGGAGATCTCCTGCGCGGCGCACGGCCTGGTGCCCCGGCAGACGGTGCTCGTGGACGCGGACGGCAAGGAGACGGTCCAGGTCTCCCTGACGAACGCGGGGGGCAAGACGGTACCGCTCGTCGCGATCGGACTGGCTCCGGACCAGAGCGCGGGCAGCCTGCCCACCCAGCAGATGATCTTCTATAAGCTGAAGCCCGGCAAGCAGGTGGCCGCGCGCTTCCCCGGCGGCAGGAGCGGCGAAGCCGCGGAAGTGCGCGGCGCGGTCCAGTTCAATGTGGGAATGGGCACCGCCGTCGTGCTGGCTCGCCCGGAGCCCTGACCCTTCGATGGCCTCGTCAGACGGTTCCGAGCGCCTTGAAGGTGCGGTCCACACCCCGCCGCACGGCGATGAAAGCGTTGCGCGCGGCGTCGAAGTCGGGCTTCCCGGCGGCGGTGACCGGCTTCCCGCGCGGGAAGCTGAGGTCCGCCATCACGAGCGTCCCCTTCTGCAGCTTCCAGTAGCGGTAGGTCTTGAAGGTGATGTGGTGCGTACTGCGGTAGTTCGCCCACCCGATGTCCGTTCCCCTGCGTTCAAAGACGTAGAGCAGCTCCTCCTGCTCCAGGGGCGTCGCGCCGATCTTCGCGTTCACGGACTTCAGGCGTGCCCCGGCGGTGGCGGCGGTCGCCCCGGGGATCACCTCGATGCGCAGCTGCGCGCCGTCGGCGGTCCGCTGCCACGACTCTACGACTCCCCTCCCGGCGGGCGTCGTCTTCTTCAGGACGAAGCCGGGAAGGAAGGGGCGCCCCTTGAGCCCGGCGAGGTTCGGGGCGGCAGAAGCGCCCTGACGTGCCATCGCCGCGCCGGGCAGCAGTAGCCACACGGCGGCGGCGAGCAAGACCCACAGTCTCATCTGTACACCTTCTTCGGTCACGAAAAACCGCCGCCGAAACGTGTGTATCGGCGGCGGTGCCTTTCAACGAAGGGTTAGCGTTTGACGCTGGACGGGTCGCCCGGCGTCGCCCCGGAGGGGGCGGCGTTGTACGGGACGACCGAGCCGTCCGGGTAGCGCTGCACGACCGGCGCGACGGTCTTGGCCGCGTCCCCGCCGCCCGCTCCCTGCTGGATCGCCGCAGTGTTGTCGCCGGACCCGCTCCCGAAGCTGCGGAAGGCGACGAACCCGAGGAACCCCAGCAGGAGCACGACCGCCACGGCCAGGACGACCGGACTGACGGATGGCTTGTTTTCCATGATGCTTCCTAACTGCCTACCAGTTGTCCGTGGGGGTCGGGTTCGGATTTCCCTGGTTACCGCCGGGGCAGGTGGCGTCGATGCCGGCGTGGCGCGGGATCAGGTCGTGCCAGTTGCCGGTGAAGCGGACGGCGGAGTTCGCCGCGCGCCACGGCCAGCAGCGGTAGCCGGGAAGGATCGCGAACTTGTTGTTCCGGGGGTCGCCCTGGTGCGCCTTGGCGTGGCCGTCAATGTACACCACGTTCGACATCTGGCTGTGCCGGTAGGCCCACTCGTTGGAGCCGTCGCTGACGGAGCACGAGTTCCACCCGTTCGGCCACGAGTTGCAGTTGTTGCGCTCGAAGAGCTGGACGGTGTGGGCCGGGAACGGTATCTCGGCCAGGCTGACGGAAAAGACGCGGTTCGGGGACCATTCCCAGCCGAGGTGGGACGGCATGGTGTACGACCGGCGGATCGGGCCGCCGGTGAAGGGCGTGGTGTTCTCGTTCGAGGAGCTGTCGCTGGGGCACTGGATGAGGCCCCAGTTCTTCACGTAGGGCTGCATCAGTCGGTCCCACGTGAAGGCGTCGGGAGAGTTCGCCGTGCCGTTGAACGGCGGGCACAGCATTTCGTCGAAGTCCTGCGCGTACATCGTGAAGCCGGTGCCGAGCTGCTTCAGATTGGACAGGCAGCTCGTCTGCCGCGCCTTTTCCCGCGCCTGGGCAAAGACGGGGAACAGGATCGCCGCCAGGATAGCGATGATCGCTATGACCACGAGAAGTTCGATCAGCGTGAATGCCGATCGAGAGCGTCGAAAAGGAGAGAAAGAGGCAACCATGGGAAGTGTCTACCTTTCCGCCTGGAAAACGTCTTCTACTA
>DATLHN010000110.1:0-7636 GCA_035539875.1 Armatimonadaceae bacterium | reverse complement strand
TCGCGCGCCTTCTCTCGGCGCGCGGGGCGGCGGGCGCGCCCCCGGGCGAACCCCTGCGCGTGTGGGCGCTCTACCCAGAGGTGCGCGAGGCCACGCCGCAGACCGACTTCCTCCTGCGCGACATCGCGACCGACCAGGAGGAGCGGATCGTGCTCAAGGAGCCGGTCGCCTGGCACGCGTACCGCCACGACGAACTCGCCGCCCGCTTCTCCGCACTGCTGGCCGAGAAGCGGATCGACCTCGTCCACTTCTTCCACCTGATCCGCTACCCCCTGAACCTGCCGCTCGTGGCGCGGACGTCGGGCGCGCGCGTGGTCGTCTCGCTGTTCGACCACTTCCTGCTCTGTCAGGAGTTCAACCTGTTGCGCCAGCAGGCCACCTTCTGCGGTTACCCGGAGATCGCGCCCGAGAGCTGCGACCTCTGCCTCAAGGAGATGTTCGGCGCGCCCTACGGCTCGCAGGCGAACCGCCGACGCCTCCTCTCCGAAGTGCTGTACCACGCGGACGCCGTCCACTTCCTGTGCGAGGACCAGAAGCAGCGGACCCTGAGCGCCTACCCCCACCTGTCCGGGCGCGAGGAGGAGATGGTGCAGGGTCTTGGCGTCTCCGAGCGTCTGCCCCGGCGTCCCCCGCCGGAGACGCCGCCGACGCTCCCCCTGTCGGTCGCCTCGCTCGGCAACATCACCCGGCACAAGGGCGGCAACCTGATACTGGACACCCTGCGCTGGTTCCAGGGCAGCGCCGGGGCCGACGACTCCCTGCCCGTCCGCTTCCATCTGTTCGGGAGGCTCCTGCCTCCCTACGGCGACGCGCTCGCGCAGATGGCGAAGGGCTCGGAATCGCTTGTCCGGTTGCACGGCGCGTACACGCCCGACCAGTTGCCCGCCCTGCTCGAAGCCGCCGACGCGCGCGTCGCCGTGTTCGCGTCCATCTGGCCGGAGACGTTCGTCCTGGCGCTTTCCGAAGCCTGGGACTGCGGACTCGTGCCGGTCGCCCCCGCTATCGGCGCGTTCGCGGAGCGCATCCGCCACGGCGTAAACGGCTTCCTGTACGACCCGCAGGACCCCGGGGCGCTGGCGCACCTCCTGCGCGACCTCGCCGACCATCCGGAGAAGGTCGCGGCCTGTGCGCCGGGCGTCCGCGCCGAGACCTACCCGAAACTTGGCGACAACATCGCGGCTTACCTGGACCTCTACCGCAAGGCGTCCGCCGACAACCCCGCCGCGGCGCGTCGCCGGGCGAGTCTGGCGCGCCTGCCCCTGACCACGCGCCCGACCTCCTGGCTCGTGCCCGAGCTGCGGGTGCTGCCCCACGGCGGGATCGCTCACGACGCCGCACCCGCCGCCGACGTCGGAGCCAATCGGGCGCTCGACACCCCCCGCCCCCCGCTTCCCGTGCGTGCGTGGCGCGTGCTCCGCAACAAGGGGGTCCGCTGGACCCTCTACGCGTCGGCCCAGCAGATACGGCTCCGGCTCGACCGGCGGCGGACGCGCCGGTGAGCCGCCCCCGGGTCTTTTGCGCGCTGCCCGAAAGGTGGCGCACCGCCACGCTGCCTTTCACGCCCGACGCCTTCCGCGCGGAACTGCGTGCGTGCCCGACCGCCGACGTCGTTTTCGACGCCGACGACGGACGCCCCGCCGCCGACCTCGTCGTCTGGGTGCCCGGTGAGGACGAAGACCCCTACGCCACGCTCGGCCGCCTGCACGCTCGCTGCCCCGGCGTACCGGTCGCGGCCTGGCTGCTGGACGACCCGGCCTGGTTCGACGTTACCTACGCGCTCCCGCCCGCCGTCGCGTCCCTGTACACGAACGACGCCAACGCCGCGCTCGCCTGCCACGCCCCGAACGTCCGCCACCTCCCCGCGGCGGCCTGCCAACTCGTCGCACCAGGGGACAGCACGACGCCCCCCGCCTTCGACGCAGCGTTCCTGCTCGACGGCGCGCCCTCCGACGCCTCGCTGCTCGCCTTCGCGCTCGCAAGCCTCCCCGAGGGCGCGCGCCGGGTCGCGGTCACACCCGGCGCGCTCGCCCCGGGGGACCTGTCCGGCGGCGGCATCACCCGCCTCGCGGACGGGGGCTCCGGGCAGACAGCCCTCCTCCGGCACGCGCGCCGGGCGCGCGTGGTCGTCCGGGTCGCGTCGTCCCCGCGCCACCCGGCGAACACACTGCATCGCCTCCTGCCCGCATCGCCGGACGCGCTCACGTTCGCCATCGCTGAGGCCGGCGTCCCGCAGGTCACGCCGCTCCGCTTTCCCTCCCTCCTCGACGCCTTCGCGCGGGGAACGGAGATCGCATGCTTCTCGACCGCGGCCGAGTTCGCCGACGGGCTCCGACGCCTCCTCGTGGACGAAGGCGGGCGCGCGGCCGTCGCCGCCGCGGCGCGCGCCCGGGTCCGGCGGGAACACCTGTACCGGCACCGACTGGCGGAGATACTGCGGGCGGAGGGCCTGACCGGATGACGACGCGGGTGCTCATCCTCAACTCGCTCCTGCCGAACGCAAACTGGCACCTCATTACATCCCTGTGGCGGGAGTGCGGCGCGGAGGGCGGGGACGTCGTGGCGGAAGTGGCCCAGGCGCACACGCTCCCGATGCAGCTGCGCGCGTTCGCGCCGGACGTGGTAATCGCGTTCGGCGGCGAGGCGCTGACGCCGGAGCAGGTGCGCGGGTGGCGGGCGCTCACGCCGCAGCAGGGCAATAATCCGTCCTGGGTCCTCTGGACGACGGAAGACCCCTTCGAGCTGGAGGCGAATCAGGCCATCGCCCCGTGCTTCGACCACGTGTTCACGTCCGATCGGGCGAGCCGCGAGCGCTACGACCACCCGCGCTGCCACTACCTGCCGCTGGCCGCCGACCCGGCGCTTTCGCTGCGCCCCGTGGTCGCCGACGAGTCGGCGCTGTGGTACGACCTCGTCTTCGTGGGGACCGCCTGGCCCAACCGCCTCCCGTTCCTCGCAGACGTGGCCCGCGCCGCCCGCGACGGCGGTCTGCGCGCCCGGTTCCTTCTCCCGACAAACCCGCACCTGTCCGCGGAGATGCTCGGCACCCTCGGGATGGAGCCGTTCGAGTACGACATGCGGATATCGCCAGTCGACCTGGCGAGCCTCCAGAACCGCTCCCGCTGCGCCCTGCTCCTCTTCCGGGACTTCTCGCGCTTCACGCGCGAGCCGCGCCCGCAGACGTCGCCGACGAACCGGTTCTATGAGACGGCGCTGACCGGGTGCGTCCAGATCGCCGTTTCCGAGCAGATGGACGTCGCCGCGTTCTACCCGGAGCTCTCCGGGGCGGTCCTGAAGGCGCAAACGGTAGAGGGGGTCGTGGAGATGGTGCGCCGCGCGCGCGCCGACAACGCGTGGCGGGTGGCGGCGGCGGAGCGCGCCCAGCGCTTCGTCGCGGAGCGGCACCTCTACCGGCACCGCGTCCGCGAGCTGCTGGAGACCGTCCGAAAGGGTTAGCCGCGCGCTTTACCGTCGCCGCCGCGCAGGGGCGCGGCGACGCGGGCGATCCGCTGCGCAAGCCCGTACGAGCGGCTGTTGAGCACGTCGGAAAGCTGGCGCTCGACCGGCAGAAGACGTTCGATCTCCTGTTGCTGGCGCTCCGCCTCCGCCCGAAGGCGCTCGACCTCGGCGCGCAGCTCGGCGTTCTCGCCGTAGAGTCGCTGCTGGTCCGCCTCCACCGACGCCCGGTGCGCGTTCACCCGCTCCAGTTCGTCACCCAGGTCGCGCTGGTGGCCGATCTCCCCCCGCAGCGTGTCGATCTCGCGCGTCAGCTCCCACAGGCGGCGCTCGTAGCCGGGTACGACCCGGTGGGCGGGCTCCCCGGTACGCCGCACGCGCATCGCCCACGGCATTACGAACGAGACGTCGATCTCCATGTCGCGGTAGAACCCGCGCTCGGCAAACAGCCCCGCCCAGTAGTCCGGCTGCCGCACGCTGAAGTGCGTAGCCTCGCGGTAGTCGAGCGGCGTGGAGGTGAAGAGGATGTCGTCGGCGTGACGGCAGAGGTTGTCGACCGCTGGTTCCGTCTGCGCGCGCTCAAGGTGCTCGACCACCTCCATGCACACGATCAGGTCGTACTTCCGCGGCAGCGGCTCCAGGATGGACCCGGTCCAGCAATACGGCCGGATGTCCTCGCGGACCTTGCCGATGGCGTACTCGGAGATGTCGAACCCGTACGCCTCCACCCCCCGGTCGCGCAGCTTCTCGACCAGGAACCCGAAGGCGCAGCCCGCGTCCAGAACGGTCTTCGGCGCGATCTGCCGGACAATCTTGTCCGCGATCCGGTCGAAGAACGCCAGGATGGCCTCGCCGCGGTCGTACTCTTCCTGTCCGCAGCAGTTCTCGTAGTAGAAGGCGTCGTAAACGGGCTCCGCCGCGCCCGCGGGGGCGGCGTTCTTGTCTTCTGTCATTCGGTAACCACCCGCGCGGCGAGGACGCGAGGTTCAGACGCCGTCGCGGGCGTGTGCCGCCAGACGTGTCCCATCCGGCAGACGCCGCGCTCGGCGCGCGGGTCGGTGACGGCGAAGGCGGCCGCCTCCTCGCGGTAAAAGATCACGTCCTCGCCGTCCAGCAACGCGACATCCACGGTGTAGTCATCGGCGAGCAGCAGGAGTTCGGGGAACGTCACTTCGACCGCGCCCGCGCCCGCGGCCAGCCGCAGGGCGACACCGTCCTCGCGCGTGTTCGGACCGTAGCAGACGACCCGGTCGCGCCGCCGGTTGATCCCGATACCGACCACCGCCCGCTCCACCGCCCGCTCCGCCTCGTAGGAAATGCGCAGCGTCAGCGACGCGCCCGTCCGGAACTTGCCGGGCTGCTCGCCCCCCTCGTCCACCATCTCGACCTTGAGAAGGCGCACCGACGGCGGCCCGTCCACGGTCAGCCGCCCGGCCTCCCGGGCGGCGCGCTCCTCTTCCTCGCGCCGGGCCTGCTCCTCCGCCTCACGCCGGGCGCGCTCCTCGGCCTCGCGGGCGGCGCGCTCCTCTTCCTCGCGCCGCTCCCGCTCCTCGGCCTGGCGCATCTCCCACTCGGCGGGGTGATTGTGGCGGAAGTCGTCGTCCTCGCGCCGTGCCACCATCTGCATGTACTCGTCCAGCACCTCGCCCGCCGGTCCGTCCCGCAGGAGCTGGCCGTGGTCGAGCCACAGGCAACGGTCGCAGAAGCCGCGCACCTGCTCGGTGGCGTGGGAGACGAGCAGCACCGTGCCCCCCTGCGCAACGAACTGCCGCAGGTGGCGCAGGCACTTGTTCTGGAAGTAGGCGTCGCCCACTGCCAGCACCTCGTCCACCAGCAGGATCTCCGGGTCAAGGTGCGCCGCGATGGAGAAGCCGAGGCGCATGTACATGCCGGAGGAGTAGCGCTTGACCGGCGTGTCGATGAACTTTTCCAGGCCCGCGAACGCCACGATCTGGTCGAAGCGGGTGGCGATCTCCCGGCGGGAGAGCCCGAGGATCGAGCCGTTCAGGTAGATGTTCTCCCGGCCCGACAGGTCCGGGTGGAACCCCGCCCCCACCTCGATCAGCGCGCCGATGCGCCCGTGCGTCCGCACCCGCCCGGTGGTCGGCGGCAGGATGCCGGTGAGCATCTTCAGCAGCGTGGACTTGCCCGAGCCGTTATGTCCCACGATGCCGACGGCCTCGCCGCGGCGTATCGTGAAGTCGACTTCCTGGAGCGCCCAGAACTCGCGCTTCGGCCCGGAAGGGTCGGCGGAGGCTGCGCCGCGACGCAACAGGCCGGACAGCGAGAAGCGGTCCCGCAGGTCGCTGCCCCGCGCGCCGCCGAGCAGGAACTTCTTGGAGACGTTCTCGACGGCGAGCCGAACGTCGGCGTCGTCGGACGCGGGCGTCGCTGGCGCGTCAGAAGCCAAGCAGGAAGCCCCTGAGCATGTTGAACACGCCGACCGCGCTGAACGCCGCGCCTATGTAATCCGTGCGCTTCACGTTCGGCACGAAGACGAGGTCGCCGGGAAGTATCTCCGGGTTGTACTTCGGGTCCCCCTTCGACGTGAAGTACTTGCCCAGGTCCACGCGCACCACAAGCGGCTTGTTCGGGTCAGCAGGATTCGGGCGCAGAATCTGGATGTCGCCGATCTTGGCTGAGCCCGTGGTGCCACCCGATTCCGCCATGGCGTCCATCAGGAACGTCTTCCGGTCGAGTGGCATGAACCGCTTGCGCTGCCCGCCCAGTTCACCCCAGACGTAGTAGTAGCGCATAGACACCGGCACTTCGAGCGTGTCGTAGTCCTGCAGCTTCATGTCGGCGTCATCGTCGCGCAGCACCTTGAGCAGGTCCACGGGAATCTCGGTCGTCGGCGACGTGACGTCGCCGGGGACGGTGTGCCGGTGGATCGTCGCGTTCACCAGGTCGCCCGTCGCCCCGACTTCTGTCACGCCCAGCTTGACCAGCGCCTGCTTCAGCGTAAACCGCTCGTCGAGCTGGTGCTCCCCCTTCTGCGAGAGTTCGCCCTTGACGAAAAAAATGCGGTTCTTGGGAAGGTCGAGGGTCAGCGTATCCCCCTCCTGGAGCCGCAGGTTCGCCGGGCCGCCCGGCTCGTCGATGGCCTTCAGAAGGTCCACCGTCACCGCCCCGTCCCGCTTCGGGTTCGTCAGGCGCGCCGTCACCCGCTCGGGCTGGGGAATGCTGCCGACGATCGCCAGCAGTTCCGTCACGCGCCAGTCGTTCCTCAGGTCGAAGTCGCCGCCGCGCACCGCGTTGCCGCGCACGTAGATGCGGCGGACGCGCGCCGAGACGAGCTGGACGTTGACCTGGCCGGGGCGTAGCACGAAGCCGCGCGGGTGGGACAGAGCCTTGCGAACCGCGTCCGCCAGTTCGGTAGTCGTCATGCCGCGGGCGACCAGCGGCTTTTCCATGCGGGGCAGCATCACGGTCGCGTCCGCCAGCAGCGGCACCGTCCGGTTGTGGTCCTCGTGCCGCGTGACGGTGATCTGCACGGTGTCGCCGGTGTCGAGCCGGTAGTCCGGCCGCAGCGCCTCGGCCGGGAGGGCGCCTGCGACTTCCGGGGCACCGCCCGGCGCGACCGCGCCACTCGGCGGCGCGCCGCCCGTGCCGCCGCCCAGCGGCGCGGAAAGCTGCGCCCGGCTCGCGGCGGGCAGGCAGAAAAGTACAAGACCCAGAGCCGCGGCGAGGCGCGGCAACGGTCGGGAGGTCCTCATGATCAAGACTCCTTCACGGGGACGGGAGGCCCGGCGACCGCTGCCGCGGCAGCGGTCTCCTGGCCGACGACCACGCCGAGGATGCGCGGCTGGTAGCCGTTCGAAAGCAGGCGGCGGGCGCGCGCCACCGACTCATCGGGCGGGACCGTAGAGGGCGCGACCAGCACCAGGCCGTCCGCCGCCTTCTCCATCGGCCCGATCTGACGGGCCGACCAGACCGACGGCCCGCTGACCACCACGATGTCCGTGTCCGCCTCGGCCCCGACCTGCTGGAAGAGCGCGCGGAGCCCCTCCTCGGTGGCGGGGGTGTGGTCCTCGGGCGCTCCCGCCGCCAGGAAGCGCAGGCTCCCGCCCGCGCCGACATGCAGTATGTCCTTCGCCGGAACGCGCCCGGCCAGCACGTCGGCCATCCCCGGCGCGTCGGGCTTCCCGAAGACGCGGTTGAGGCGTGGCTGCGCCCGGTCGGC
>DATLHN010000109.1:0-9495 GCA_035539875.1 Armatimonadaceae bacterium | reverse complement strand
GGATGGCCTCGACGGTGCCATCGAGTGCGGGAGACTCGGCGTCCCGGAGGACCGCGTTTGCCCGAACCGTCTGAAGCACCCTCGCGTAAAGTTTGCGCCCCTCGGTGATGTACCCTACCGTCAGCCAGTAGGGGAAGAGATGCTCGATAAACTTGGTGACGGTGCGTATCTCGCCATGGCCCAGTGCCCATTCGACGGCAGCCTGGGCGTTCATGTAATCGCCGCGGACCCCTTCGAGCCAGCGCTCCCTTGCCCTGCACTCCCCCTCTTCCCTCTTCTCGGACTTCGCGCACTCCTCCAGGCGTTGCGCGTGCCACTGTAGGGCTTCCAGATACCATGCCGCGTGCTTACGGTGGAGCGTCTCGGCGTTGCCCGAATCCGCCAGCCACTTGTAGGCGTATTGTCGTATAGTCTCCAGGACGCGATAGTGACCGACGCCGTCGCTCTCCTCGTATTGGACCAGCGACTTATCCACGAGGGAGGTGAGGAGGTCCACGAGTTCCCAACGCTCGATAGAAAAGTCCGCCACGGGGAGCAGTCCTCCCGCCGCCCCGGAATCGGCGTCAGAGCATACGCTTTCCGCCGCGTCGAGGGTCCAGGTGCCCCGGAAGATGGAAAGCCGGTGCAGAAGGACTCGTTCCGACTCCCTCAGGAGGTTGTAGCTCCAGTCCATCGTCGCGGTCAGCGTCTTCTGCCGCGGAAGGACGTGCCGATCGCCTACCAGGATCAGCCCTTGATCCTCAAGCCGCCTGTTGATTTCGTCTACGGACAACGCGCGGACGCGCGCCGCGGCCAGTTCGATAGCCAGCGGCATGCCGTCCAGTCGCTGACACACCTGGGCGACGGCGAATGCATTCTTGGGCGTCACGACAAATCCCGGCCGTTGCGCGGCAGCGCGCTCAACGAAGAGTTGAACGGCTTCATAGTCGCCAAGGTCGGTGGGAGGAGGGAGGTGGTCTGGATCGGGCAGGGAAAGCAGTGGGACGCGATAGACGGTCTCACCTGACACCCCCATCACCTCGCGACTGCTCGCCAGGATGCGGAGCCAGGGGCACGCCATCAGCAGTTCCTGCGACAGCGTGGAGCACGCGTCCAATAGGTGCTCGCAATTGTCCAGCACAAGCAGGACATGCCGGTCCTTGAGCCAGTTCGCCAGGGTCTCACGCAGCGGAATATTCGGCTCCTCACGTAACCCGAGCGCGATGGCGACTTCGCGCGGCACAAACGCGGGATCCGTTACCCTGCCGAGATCCACCCACCACACGCCGTCGGGAAAGCCGTCCAGGACGTTCGCGGCTACCTGGAGCGCGAGCCGGGTCTTACCACAGCCCCCTGGCCCGGTAATCGTGAGGATGCGGTTCCGGCGAGTCGGGCTTAGCTGACTCTCCACGTCCGTTATCTCGGCCTCGCGGCCGATGAAGCTGGTCAGTTGCTGGGGCAGATTGTTCGGGAGGGTGTCGAGCGAGAGGAGGTGGCCGAAGTCGTCGGGGAGGTCCGGATGCAAGAGCTGGTAGACCTGCTCCGGGTATTCCAGGTCGCGCAGCCGGTGCTCGCCCAGGTGCTTCACCCCCACGCCCGGGGGCATCTCGCCGCGCACCAGCGCAACCGTCGCGCCGGAGAGAAGGACCTGCCCGCCGCGCGCGATGGCGCGCAGGCGGGCGCATCGGTTCACCGAAGAGCCGTAGTAATCGTTGTCGCGCAGGTTCGCCTCGCCCGTATGCAGCGCCATGCGCACGCGCAACGAGATCGGGTCCGGCCAGTGCTCCGCGCGTAAAGCCCGCTGAAAGTCGCAGGCCGCCGCCACGGCGTCACTGGCACGCGCGAACACGGAAAATGTGCTGTCGCCTTCGCCGCGGGCGCGGATAAGGCATCCCTGATGTCGGTCGACGGACTCTATCCCCAGTTGCTCGTGACGTGCCAGCACGCCGTTCATTATCTTGGGGTATTTTTCAAAGAGGCCCGTACTGCCTTCGACGTCCGTCAGGAGGAACGTAATGGTCCCGGTCGGCAGTGCCACAACAGTTATCCCCCACGTAATCTTCTTTCCTCGTCCATCTACTACGCGGCACCGAACGCCGCCACCAACCCCGTGTTGACCGCTTTGAGGAAATCACGTATACCGACTATACCGCATATATACCTGGTAATGTTGCAAACTATTCCCGTTGTTGCGATGTTGTACCCGTACCCGCAAATATCCGCTACGCGTTCTGAACATCATGAGACTTTTCGCCGACCTGCCGGATGCCCGGTGGATTTACCTCAAGGCCGTCCTGTTCCTCGTCGCGGGCGTCGTCTCTGCCGCCGTCCTTCTGCTGGAAAGCCCCGACCGCTGGCGCACCGCTTTCCTGCTGTACGTCACGGTTTGGTCGTTCAGCCGCCTCTATTACTTCGCCTTTTACGTGATCGAGAAATATATCGACCCCGCCTTCCGATTCGACGGGCTGGGTTCGTTCGCGCTCTACCTTTGGAAGCACCGCGGCCGCACGCTGCCGCAAACGAAAACGCCCGCCGTCCGTGAGGACAGCGGGCGCTCTGTTGATTAAGGCAGTTGTCAGGAGGCAGGACCCGGCGGTACCGTCTCGCCTCCGGCCGGCGCGGGGACCGGCTCAACCGAAGTAGGGGCGGTCTCCGCGGGGGCCGTCTCCGCCGGAGCGGTCTCGGCCGGAGCCGTCTCCGCCGGAGCGGGAACAGACTCGTTCTGCGGAACCGGGACCGGAACGGGGCGCTCTACCGGGACGGGACGGTCCACCGGGACCGGAACGGGCCGATCGATCGGGACCGGGACCACGCGCTCTACGACCGCGGGCGTTGCGGCAGGGGCGGGAACCACGACGCGCTCGTTGCGAATGACCGTCGTACTCGTCGGCGTCTGCGACGCGGGCTGGTTGGAGTACCACAGGATGCCGAGCACGAGGCCGACGAGGATCAGGCCCGCGAGGAGCCAGAACCCGAACGCCGAAGTGTTGGCGTCGCGCTCGGCGACCGCGGCGCGGGTGGCCGCGAAGTCGGCTTCGCGCCGTGCCTGGTCCGCCGCGACGGCGTTGTGAGCGTTGCTCGCCGCAAAGACATTGGCGCGGGCGGCATTGACGTCGGCCCGTCGCTCCTCGGAATCGGCGCGCAGTTCATTCAGGTCCGCGCGGAACTCTTCGGTAGCCGCTTGGGCACGCGCTGCGTCCGCCTCGCGCTCCGCGGGAGTTCTCTGGTCTATTGCCATGGCCGTATCCACCTCGTTATCAAAGATTGTCAGGGGGTCTCAATGGCCCCACGTTGGTGATCTACGGATGGATTACCCTCGCCCAAAAAACAATAAACTTCAGCGACCGTACTGCTCCAGGCGGCGGACCGTCTGAACGGACTGTCGCCGCCGTTGGGCCGCCTGTTCGACCTTCAGGACCAGCAGTTCGAAGACGTCTACCCCCGGCAGACTCTTCTCGACGTAGTCGAACGCGCCTCGCTTCATGCACTCGACCGCGTTCGCGACATTCCCGTACGCGGTGAGGACGATCACTTCCGTAAAGACGTCCCGCGCCACCGCGGCTTCCAGGACGCGCACCCCGGAATCCGCATCGTCCATACTCATGTCGGTAATGACTACGTCGTAGCCGGCCGGATTATCACGTATCGCCGCCAGCCCCTCGGTCTCGGACGCTGACTGCTCGACCGTATACCCCTCGCGTTCCAGACGCCGAACGAGCGCGCCCCGCACCCCGTCTTCGTCGTCGACTACCAGAATCCGACACATGAATAATCCTTTCAGCGCGCGCGCACGCGCTACACCGCTTCACCGCGTATCGGAAGGAATATCTCGAACCGCGCGCCCTCGCCCTCCACGCCGGTCTCGGCGATCGCCCCGTGGTGCGCGTCGATGATCCCCCGGACGATGGCAAGTCCCAATCCCATTCCCCGGCTGCGCGAGGTCGTGAACGGACGGAAGATGCGCTCCTTTTGACCGGCGGGCACCCCCGGGCCGTCGTCGGCAAAGACCAGATGGGCGTACCCCGCCGCTGCACCACGGCCGTTCGCGGCCGGGAGGCTCAGTCCGTGTGGCAGCGGTGCGCCGGGGGCCAGGCGCTCCGCCGAGACCCGGAGGACTCCCGCATCGCTCCCGCGCAGCGTCACGGCGTTTTCTACGATTTCGCCCAGTGCGCGCCGCAGTTTCGCCACGTCCGCCTGGACCGGAAGCGGGTCGGCACCGAGTTCCATCTCCAGACGCATCGACGCACGCCGCGGGAATGTCTCGCCGACGATACCGCGGACCACGTCGCGTAGTTCCACTTCCGCGAGCGTCAGTGCGCCCGCACGCACGAAGTCCCGGAACTCCCCCAGCATCTCGTCCAGCAGCGCGGTCCCGCTGCGCATCTCGTCGAGAAGCCCTGTCACGACCGCGCGTTTCACGTCGGCTAGAACCGTATCGGGAGGTCCGTCACGGTCGACGACGTGCTCCAGTTCGTTCAGAGCGCCCTTCAGCGCGAAGAGGCGGTTCCCGATCTGGTGGCTGGTCATCGCGCTCATCTCTCCCCAGGCCGCCATCCGCTCGGACTGGAGCGCCCGGTCGAGAAGTCGCACGTTGTCTATGGCCGCGCCCGCCTGCGAGGCGATGGTCGCCAGCACCTGTTCGTCCGCCTCGGTGAAGCCGTTGGGAAACCAGGGAGACGTGGACTTGCGGCGCAGCGTTCGCAGCACGCCGACCACCCCCTCCACGGACTTGATCGGCACCGCCAGGAATGCGCCCGCGTCCTCGGCCTCGACCTCGCGGTAAAGCCCCTTGTGGCGGGGGTCGGCGTCCGGACTGCCGAGGCGCACCGGGACCCCGTGCGCGGCCACCCACCCGGTGAGTCCCTCGCCGACCGCGTACGACGCCTCGCGGACCTGGTCTTTGAGCGAGCCGCGGGTCGCGCTTAGCACGAGGCGTCCCGACGCCTGGTCGAGGAGAAACAGCGAGCAGTCCTCAAAGCGCAGTATGTCACTCCCGATTTCGACGACGCGCCGGGCGAGGTTGGGAATGTCGGGCGCGACCGCCAGCTCTCGCCCCATCAGGACGAGCGCCGCTTCGCGGGCGCGACCGTCCTCCGCGGCGAGGCGCAGGGCGGCGGCGTGTGCGAGGACGCTGACGTACGCCTCCTGCTCCTCGGTGAAAGCGTCCCGCCGGTCGCTCTCGACGTTGAGGACGCCGCGCACGCGCGCCTCGGCGTCGAGAGCGACCGGCACGGCGAGCACGGAGCGAATCCCGGGGAAGAACGGTCGGTAATCCGGGGAGACCGATTCCGCGACGTCGCCGACCCGCACGGGCAGGCAGGTGCTGGCGACGACGGACGTGATCGTGCTCGCGCCGTCGCGGTCCGCGAGTCGGTTCCGGCGGTGTTCCTCCGTCCAACCCGCCCCGGCGGTCGCCACCAACACGAGGCCGCCCGCGTCGAACTCGGCGAGCGCGACGAAGCCCCGGACGGCGTCCGTGGCCTCGACCGCCGCACGGGCGTACTCGTTGAGGAGGGCGCGCTCGTCCGACGTCCCGACGGCGAGACGCGTCTGCGCCGCGAGGCGGGTCAGAGAGAGACCTGGCGGGCGCTTTTCCGACTTTCCGGAGTGATGCGGCATATCCACCGCGATTGTAGCGTACGCCGCGCTCGGGTGCCTACTTCGGAGCCGTGGTGAACGCCCAGTGGGCCGTCTCCACGGTCCTCCCCCGGTCTATTTCTACGACCACCTGATAGGTCGTCGAGGGGCGGAACGGCTTGCGCGGGATCAGGACGACGCCGCTCTTGAGCGCGTCGTCGTTGTCCGGCGTGTTAATGTAGGCCGGGACGACCGCGCCCTCCGCCGTCGCGAGCGTCGCGCGCCGTATGCGCACGGTCGGCTGTCGCGCGGCGACGTCCCGCTGGAAGACGAAGAGAGTCACCACGTAGCCGAAGGGGCCGCGCGGCCTGATGCGCCGACCGCCGGGGCCGTCGGCGGAATGCAGCCGCAGCGGGTCCGGCATCTCGTTGCCGTCCCACGAGAGCGGCACGTTTCGCTGGCCGTTGCCCGGGTAGACCGCGACGCCGCTGCGCTCACCCATGCCGAACAGCAGCGACACCCGGTCGCCGGAGACTCCCGCGCCGAAATGTAGTTCCCCGGGCTGCAGGAACGGCTCCCGGTGGTACGGCGCGTCGAACAGACCCTGTATCGCTTCGACCGGCTCCGTCAGCCCCTGACTGACGTCCTCGTACGTCCCGGCCGAGTATCCGAACGCGCGGACGCGGTCCTCGGGCCGCCGCCCGACGAACCCCTGCCGCCCCGCCGTCTCGAAGTGGCCGCTCGCGTCGTTCCGGAGCAGGTAGTCGGCGTGCGACTGTGCCGCGGCGAAGAGACGCCCCTCCGGCTTCAGCGCGGGCAGCCCGGTCGCGCGGCGCAGTTCGTTGACCGCCCGCAGCGCCGCCATCTGCTTATCCCGGGGGGCAGGAAGCGTACTCAGGGCGCGCGGCGCGACGGTAAACTCCCATTCCTTGTCGATCGCGGCCTCGCCGTCGAGGGTCACGGCCGCGCGGGCGCGGTGGACGCCGGGGGCAAGCGCCGTACCCGGAAGGTGCGTCACGGCTCCCGCGGAGCGGTCGTACGTCGCGGCGACCGGCTGCCCGTCCAGGACCAGGGACGCCCCCGTCACGCGGCTGCCGCGCAGCGGCAGTATCCGCCACTCGACCGGGCTGCGCGAGTAGATCACCGTGCCGCGCGGCGACGGCTCGAAGACAGCGTACTCGATGTCCGCCCGCGCCGAGAGGCGGGCGGGCGTCAGCGAAAGGAGGAGCGCGAGCGTCGCCGCGCACAGGCTGGCAAGGGGAACAGGCTTCATGCGGGACTCCGCCTACATTATGGGCGTTCGGGAGGCGTATTTAGAGTACGTTCGCCGGGCCATTTCCGTGTCCGCCCGGCTTGACAGCCGAAAGAGCCGGGCGTTATAATGCCCCATCCCGACCCGCAGAGACCGTTTCTCCCGCCCGCGTCCCATGCCGAACGACGACCGCACCGAAACGACGCTACAGTCCCCCGGGAGCGCACCGTCCGGGGTCGTCCTGACCTGGCGCGTCCACCGGCTGCGCGAGGAGCCCTGGCGGCTCGGCATCGTTCTCGTGGCCTACGGCGTCGCGCTGCTGCTCTGGCTGGTCCTTTTCCCGCACCCGCTCACCCTGCTCCTCCCGGTGGTGGGGCTCACCTCCGCGATGCGGGAGTACCTGTTCCCGCAGGAGTTCCGGCTCACGCGCGAGGGCGCGTACGTCGCGAACGGCCCCGCGCGGCTGTTCCTCGCTTGGGACGAGGTGAAGCGGGCGACCCACGGCAGTGACGGCGTACACCTTTCCCCGTTCGCGCGGCCGACGCGACTGGACGCCTTTCGCGGCGTCCGCCTCGACTTCGCCGACGGCAACGACGCCGCCGTACTGGCCGCGGTCCGTGTGCTGTGGCGGCCCGCCCGGGAGGCGACGCCTTGAACCCGTCCGTACTCGCCACCTGGGACGAACCCGTCACCGACGAGGAGCGCGATCGACTCCTCGACGCCACCGCCGCCGCCGTCCGCAAGCGCGGCCTGGAGACGCCCGCCATCCTACTGCTGGAGATGCACCGGCCGCTCGGCTATGTCGCCTCGCACGCCGCCCTGCTCTTCGCCCCGATGGTCGCCCCGGTGGTCGGCATCGACCGCCTCCACCGTTTCGCGCAGATACTGCGCGACCCGCGGGCGGTAGACGGCCTCCTGGAGCGCCTGTCTGCTCCTGTGCCTGTGACGGAGGCGCGCTGATCGATATGGACCACGCCACTCCGTTCGCCCGGGTCTACCTGCTCGCGCTGTTCGCCGTCATCGTCGCCATGGTGGTCTGGGCGCAGAACGGCAAGCGTTTCTTCATCCGCCGGATACCTGGCCTCTCCGCCATCGAAGAGGCGGTCGGGCGCGCGGCGGAGATGGGCCGCCCCTTGCTCGCCTCCTTCGGACTCGGCGCGCTCACCGCGCAGGAGGGCGTCATCACCCTCCAGGCGCTCGCCATCGTCTCAAACATCACCGAGGCGGCGGCGCGGTTCGGAAACCGGGTCATCGTCCCGGTCCGCATCCCGGCGCTCATGCCGGTGGCGGAGGAGACGATCCGCGAGGCGTACACGCGCGGCGGCCGCCCGGAGGCCTTCCAGCTCGACGACTTGATCTTCCTGTCGGACCGGCAGTTCGCGTTCGCGGCCGGAGTCGCGGGCCTCATCAACCGGGAAAAGGTCGCCTCGGTCTTTCTGTTCGGCACGTTCTACGCGGAATCCCTGATCATCGCTGAGAACGGCAACCGGGTCGGCGCGGTACAGGTGGCGGGCACTCCCTCTACCACGCAGATCCCGTTCTTCATCGCCGCCTGCGACTACGTGCTGATCGGCGACGAGTTCTACGCGGCGACCGCCTACCTCACCCGCCAGCCGACGCTCCTCGGGGCGATCGTGGGCCAGGACATCGGGAAGGCCATCGTGCTCGGCTTCATCCTCCTCGGCGTCGTCCTGACCGCCTTCGGCGTCCCGCTCGTGGCGAACCTGTTCGCCGACCAGGCCGTCCCCTGGGGTGAGATGCTGCGCCCGGTCGCGCCCGCGGGAACGGGGGGTTAGCGACGCACATGGGCCTCTTCACTCCCCAGGCGGGGACCACCCTCTGGCTGTACATCGCGGGCGCACTCCTCGCTTCGGGCGTGCTCTTCCTGGCGCTCCAGCTCGTCCCGGGCCGCCTTAGAAAGCCGCTCATCGCCGCGGTCACGTTCGTGGCGGGCCTCTACTACGTCGCCGAGTTCTTCCTCCCGGCCGACCCGGCCACGCAGGCGAACTTCCTCACCCCGTACCGCTCCACCATCGCCCAGATCAACCAGGTCCTCCTCTCGCTGGCGGTCGGCGTCGGAGTCTACTCGCTCCTGACGCTGCACACGAAGAACATCGCGCGGCGGCGGCAGGGGTGGGGCTACTCGGTGACCCTGCTCGCCGCCATGGTCGGCATCTTCGTCACGGGCCTCCTGAAGGAGTACCGCCCGAACGACGTCAACAAGGCGGCCTTCTCCCTCTTCTTCGACGGCGGCCTGAAGTCGCTCGACGCGGCCATGTTCTCGATCGTGGCCTTCTACATCGTCTCGGCGGCCTACCGCGCGTTCCGCGTCCGCTCCCTGGAGGCGACGATCCTGCTCGCCTCCGCCTTCCTGGTCATGATCGGCCAGGTGCCTCTCGGGCAGGCCCTGACGATCGGGCTCCCGACCGAGGGGTTCCTGAGCAACTTCCGCACGGAGAACATCCGCGAGTGGATCCTGACCCGCGCCAGCGCGCCCGCCCTGCTCGCCGTGGAGCTGGGCCTGGGTCTCGGCGCGCTCTCGACCTCCATCCGGCTCTGGCTGTCCCTGGAGCGCGGCTCGTACTTCGAGAAGGACCTCTGAACCACGGTGGATTTCGAACGGCTTCAGAACATAGACCGCCGGTGGCTGTACCTGCTGCTCCTGCTCGCCGTGGCCGTGCCCATGC
>DATLHN010000108.1:0-5259 GCA_035539875.1 Armatimonadaceae bacterium | reverse complement strand
GCGGAGCGGTGGATCGGGTACGGGCCGATTCACATCCAGCCGTCCGAGTTCGCGAAACTGACCCTGCTGTTCTACCTGGCGCGCGTCATCGCGGCACGCCCGCACCTGCCCCGCCACATCTTCGGCGAGGGCTGCGTCCCGCTGCTGGTCATTCCGCTGACCGTAGTCATTCTGGTGGAGCGGCAGCCCGACCTCGGCACGGCGGTGACGGTACTCCTGACGGCGATGACGGTCCTGTTCGCGGGGGGCGTCAAGAAGCGGATCCTGGCGCTCCTGCTGGCGATCTGCTTCGTGGGCGCGCTCGGGATGGTGCTGCGCGAGGGCACGGACGCCTACCGCTGGAAGCGGGTCATGACCTTCGTCAACCCCGAGATGGACCCGCAGCGGTCCGGCTACCAGATCAAGCACAGCCTGCTGGCGCTGGGCACGGGCGGCATGACGGGCGTCGGCTTCGGGGAGAGCCGCGAGAAGCAGTTCGGCAATCTGCCCGCGCAGCGCACGGACTTCATCTTCGCCATCGTGGGCGAGGAGTTCGGCCTGGCCGGGACCTGCGGCGTGCTCTTCCTGTTCGCCCTGCTGGCACTTCGCGGCTTCCACATCGCCGCTCGCTGCAAGGACCCCTTCGGCTCGCTGCTGGCCACCGGGATCACGGGCATGATCTCCGTGCAGGCGCTGGTCAATATCGCGGTGGTCACGTCCTCGGTGCCCGCGACGGGCGTTCCTCTGCCGTTCCTCTCCTACGGCGGGTCGTCGCTGGTGTTGACCCTGCTCAGCGTCGGCGTCCTGCTGAACGTCTCGCAGCACCCGTTCAGCCGCGAGGCGGGGCGTGCCCTGAAACCGTCGCGCCGCCGCAGCGCCGCCGCTTCGTCGGAACCGGCCTACACCCGCGGGGAGGACGCGTGGAATTGAGAGCCCCCGTGAAGGTTTGCCGCTGATGCACTATACGGACCATGTGATCCCCGAACGACCGCGCCCGCTGCCGGAGGGGCCGCTATACTTCGTCGGCGTCGGCGGCGCGGGCATGAGCGCGATCGCGCAGGTGCTCGCCGAGCGCGGGCACGCCGTCTCGGGCGCGGACCCGGGCATCTCGTCGACCGTACGCGCCCGTCTGGAGAAGTCGGGCGTAACGGTGTTCACGGCGCACAACGCGGCGAACCTTGCGGAGGGTGTGGCGGCCGTCGTGGTGTCGGACGCCATCCCACAGAACAACCCGGAGGTGAACGCGGCGCGGGAGCGGGGCCTGCCGATCATTCGCCGCCCGGAGGCGCTAGGCGCGCTGATGGCGCAGGGCAGGGGCATCGCGATCGCGGGGACGCACGGCAAGACGACCACGACGGGCATGGTGGCGTCGATCCTGATGGCGGCGGGGCTCGACCCGACGGTCCTCATCGGAGGCGACCTGCCGCTGATCGGCGGCAACGCCCGTGCGGGCAAGGGCGACATCGTCCTCGCCGAGTCCTGCGAGGCGTACGACGGCTTCCTGTACCTGCACCCCGAAATAGCCGTGGTGTTGAACGTCGAGGCGGACCACCTGGACTATCACGGCACTGCGGAGCATGTCTTCGAGTCGTTCCGCCGGTTCGTTCGGCAGGTCCAACCCGGAGGGGTAGCCATCGTCTGCATGGATGACGGCCCTGCCTACGAAACGGTAGATTCCGCGATTCCGGATGAGGGTGACGTCGGCTTCACCACCTACGGAATTGAACGCGGTTACGTGAGTGCGAAAGATGTCGCCCTGGACGGGCCGCGTCCCCGTTTCACGCTGACGAAAGACCACACCGTCTTCAGCAATACAAGACCGGTATCGGGCGAGAGTCGTGAAGACTACGAAGACTATCCGGATACTCCTCTGGGACAAATTACCCTCGGAGTGCCCGGTCTCCACAACGTCCAAAACGCCCTGGCTGCCGCAAGTGTCGCACTTGCCCTTGGCGTAGCACCGGAGCACATCATTGCGGGTCTGCAATCGTTCACGGGAACGGGGCGGCGCTTCGAGCGGATCGGTGAGGCGAGCGGGGTGCTGGTCGTGGACGACTACGCGCACCACCCGACCGAGATTCGCGCCACGCTCGCCGCGGCGCGCAGCGCCTTCCCCGAACGCCGCATAGTAGCGGTTTTTCAGCCGCACCTGTACTCTCGCACGCGCGACAACATGGAAGAGTTCGCCGCCGAGCTCGGCGCGGCGGATAAGGTATTTCTCACAGACATATACAAAGCGCGCGAGGAACCTATACCAGGCGTGTCGTCGGAAGCGCTGGCGGAGCGGGCGCGGGCGAAGAAGCCGGGCTTGGACGTGGTCTACGTGCCGGACAAGAATGACCTGCCCGCGCACCTTGCGGAGGAGTTACGTCCTGGCGATATCGTCCTGACGCTCGGTGCGGGCGACATCCGCGCGGCGGGCGAGGGACTTCTCAAAATATGGACAAACTGAAAGTCGCGGTTTTGATGGGGGGCACGTCCGCCGAGCGCGAAGTCTCGCTCGCGACCGGGCGGCAGATACTCGATTCGCTGGACCCGGAGAAGTACGACGTCTACGCGCTCGACACGGCGTCGGGGCGCAAGTTCCTGCCGGAGGCGTCCCGCCCGGTCGGGGTGCTGACGTCGGGCGACGGGCAGACGCAGGTGACATCGCTGGCGGAACTGCCGACGCTGGCTCCGGCCGGGCGACCCGACGTCGTCTTTATCGCGCTTCACGGGCCGGGCGGGGAAGACGGGACGGTTCAAGGTTTCCTGGAAACCCTGAACATTCCCTACACGGGAAGCGGCGTTCTGGCGTCCGCCCTGGCGATGGACAAGGTGCGTTGCAAGGCGATACTCTCCACCGAGAACGTCATCATGCCCGCCGACATCGTGTACGAGCGGTGGGATTCGCCCCGCATACGGCGGGCGGGCGCGGAGGTGGCGCGCGGTCTGGGCTTCCCGGTGATAGTCAAGCCGTCGCGGCAGGGCAGCTCGTTCGGAACGACCGTCGTGAACGAGGAGGCGGAGGTCTCGCCCGCGCTGAGCCGCGCCTTCAAGTACGACGACACGGTGCTGGTGGAACAGTGCATCCGGGGCACTGAGATCACGGTCGCCGTGCTCGGGAACCGGGAGGCGGTCGCGCTGCCCATCGTGGAGATCGTCCCGCCCGAGCAAGCGGCGTTCTTCGACTACGAGGCGAAATACTCCCAGGGGGAGGGGGCCGCGGTCGAGATCGTCCCCGCGCGCATCCCGGAAGAGACGGCCGCCGAGGCGCGGGAGATCGCGCTTGCCTGCCACCGCATTCTCGGATGCCGGGGCATGAGCCGCACGGACATGTTCGTGACCGAAGACGGCGAGGTCATCACCCTGGAGGTGAACACCATTCCCGGCATGACCCCGACGTCCCTGCTGCCGAAGGCGGCGGCGGCGGCGGGTATCACCTTTCCGGACCTGCTCGATCGCCTGATCGAGTACGCCCGCCAGTCTAAAGCCTGACCGACACGAGAGAAGCCGATGAAGCCGCGCGACCGTAACGTCCACACCCATCGCAGTAACAAGCCCGCTCCCGCGAAGGCTCCCGCGTCCGCGCCCGTGCCGCCCCCGCCGGGGCCGCGCGCTCTGCTGCACGCGCGCAACTCCGCGACGGCGCTGACCCCGCCGCCCGGGCCGCAACCTTCGACGTCGGTCGCGCGACGGGCAACCGGCGTGCGGCGCAGCCGCCCGGCCACCGGCAAACGCGGCCGGGCGCGCCGCGCCAACCGCGCCCGCAACCGGCGCCGGGTGAACTGGACGATGCTGCTGGTGCGCGTCGCCGCCCTGGTGCTGATCGGCGAATGCGCCGCCGCGCTGGCCTGGTCGCCGCGCCTGTACGTCCGCAAGATCGAGGTCACGGGCAATACGACGGTTCCCACCGAGGAACTGACGGCGAAACTCGGCATCGGCCCGAAGTCCAACATCCTCTGGCTGGGCACGGGCAAGATGCGCGGGCGCGTCGCCTCGGTCCCGACGGTGGAATCGGCGGAGATACACCGCACGCTCCCGGGTACCGTGCGGCTCGTGGTGCGCGAGCGGACGCCGTGGGCCTGCGTACGGGATGAATCCACCGGCACCTGTTACACGATAGACCGGAATCTGATACCGTTCCGCACCGCCGAATCGCGCGAGGCCGGTCTGCCCCTGATCGTGCTGAAGGCGGGCGCGCTCGGCGGCGGCACCGCCGGCGAGGTGGCGCTGGGAGCAGCCTGGAAGGCGCGGGAGGTAGAGGAGGCGGCACGCTGCCTGGCCTGGGCAAAGGAGCGCAGGGACGTGTTCCCGCTGGAGAAGGTCGTCGTTGATGCTGGGGGCAAACTGTGCTTAAATAGGGTGGGCGGCGTCGAAGTGCGGCTCGGGTCCGGACTCGATCTCGACCGGAAACTGGAGACCTTCGCGCTGCTCCTGGCGCGCCGAACGGAACTTCAGGGTGCGGCAGAGTCACAGATCGCGGCGGTGAACCTGTACGCCTACGACGCACCCGCGCTTCTGACGCGCCCGGGCGCCGGAACGGAGCGGCGGCAGGATTCCCTGTCCCGGTAAGCGCGGGTCGCTCCCTACCTCCGCGCCGCTTCCGTAAGGCCATTTTTCATGAGTGTCTTCTCGTCGCAAATAAGGAACCGTCCCTGGCTCCTGCAGATCACTCTTCTCTGCGGCATCTTCGGCGCGCTGCTCGCGGCGTCCCTGAAGACGCAGGACCGGATTCGCGGCGAGGGTCTGCCCAGCATGCGTCCGCAGCAGATCGCCGCTGAGTACAGCAAGATGCGGGACACGGTCCATGAGCAGAAGAAGAAGATCGCGGACCTCCAGACGAACCTGACCAAGTACCAGGATGCGGCGGCCAAGGAGACGGGCAACACGAAACTGCTCTACGCCGACCTGCGCAAGGCGAACATACTGGCCGGGCTGGTCGCGGTGACCGGGCCAGGAGTGGTCGTCACGCTGCGCGACTCTAAGAAACTCCCGCCGCGCCCGAGCGACATGACCGCGGAGGACTACGCCGTCCTGACGCAGGACTACATCATCCACGACCGCGACATCCAGGGGGTTATCAACGAACTCCGGGCGGCGGGGGCGGAGGCGATCGCGGTCAACGACCAGCGGGTCGTCGCCATCACCGCGGTCCGCTGCGTCGGCCCGGTCGTGCAGGTGAACGGCGTCCCGACGAACGGCTCCCCGGTCCGCATCAAGGCGCTCGGCGACCCGGACGCGCTGGTGTCCTCGATGGTAATGCCGAACGGCCTGCGGGACCAGTACTCCATCACGGAC
>DATLHN010000107.1:0-20612 GCA_035539875.1 Armatimonadaceae bacterium | reverse complement strand
CCGTTTTGCGCCGTCGTCACGGCCGCCGTCGCCGCGCTGTCCCTCGTCGCTCCGGTCGCCTCCGCGCCTCCCGTCTTCGCGTCGGCGGCGTCCGTCCTTACGGTCAGGCGTACGGTTTCGCCGGGGGCGAACGCGAGGAGGGTCTCGCGGGCGTCCGCCGCCGAAGTGACGCGGGCGTCGTTGATGCGCAGCAGCACCTCGTCCACCCGCACCCCCGCGGCGGACGCGGGCGAGCGTGGGTCCACGTGCGACACCACAACCGGTCCGGCGCTCGCCGCCTGATGCAGCGCGATACCCAGATACCCCGTCTGTCCGCCCCGATCGGACGCGCCTCCGGAATCCCCCGCACGGATCAGCGCGGGCGCGGCGGGGATCGCGGTGCGAACGGTACGCAGCGACGCGGCCGACGCGCTCACGGTATCTTCCGAACGCACGACGGGACCGGCGGCGGCGACCGGAGCGACGAGGGACAGCGCGGCGACGGCGGCCGTGACGACGGCGCAAAACGGAGCGAAGGAAGCATTCATGGCAGGTACGTAGACGCCAGGCCCGCCCCTCCGGTTCACCCGTCAGGCACGACCGAACCATAGTTTCCACCGGGCGCGGCGGCGGGTATCTCAACCCAACGCCGTATGCAACGTAAGAATCGAAAACTCCGTTCCTCCGGAACCGCACCGGATTCCCCGGTTGAAGCGCCACCCCCGTGGGTGGCACGCCGCCGCCGGCGTGCCAGAACGAGGATGATCGTGCGCTCGTTCGCCGAGGTATTCGTTCTGGCCCTGGTTGCGATCGCGGCGCACGGCGCGGTTGTTCACGTCGCCGAAGCCTGGGCGGAGGAGCCTCAGGAACGGCCATATCATGTGCCGTTGCGACCGCCCTCGCCGTCTGGAGCGCCCACGGCATCCCGGGGCGAAGCAGCGGGGCAGCGGTTGGCCCTATCCCCGCGTCCCCTTCCCATCCCTGAAAGCAGCCCCCCGCGCGACGAATCCGCCACGTCGTGGGATGACAGCATCCACACGCATCCTCCGAGGGGGCAGTTCGTCCGCTTCTTCCGGATGCGGGCCACTGCTTATACGCCGATTCCTACCAGAATGGAGGGAGGGCGCTATACGAAGACGCTCCGGGACGGGCGTTCGGCCCACGGCGTCGCCGTTGACCCCGACCTCATCCCCCTCGGCTCGCGGCTGTGGATCCCCGGCTACGGCCACGCCATAGCCGACGACACCGGCGGGCGCATCCAGGGACACCGGGTCGACGTGCGGGTGCAGGAGGCGGGAAACATGATGAACTGGGGCTACAAGCGCGTCCGGGTGTACGTCCTGGAGGAACCCTCACAATCGGAGCGGCGCAGCGACTGACGCCCGCCCGATAACGCCACAGGAAAAACAAAAACGACTACAGAGGTTATCTCTGTAGTCGCTTGTTTAAGTGCGGGGGTCAGACTCGAACTGACGACCTTTGGGTTATGAGCCCAACGAGCTACCGACTGCTCCACCCCGCGTCAACAGACACATACTATCACGGTAAACAGGGGGCGTCAAGGATTCCGGGAGGCCCTTGAAATCGCAGGCCGGGAACGGGTATCTCTTTGACATTCCCCTGCGGAGAGGCAGGCGGCTTCGCCCGCGCGAAGCCGGAAAGGACAACCCCGGATGGCAGTGGCGAAGATCATCGAGCTTTCCGCGAAGTCGTCGGTCAGCTTTGACGACGCGGTGAAGCAGGCAATCGAGCGCGCGTCGAAGACGCTGGATAATGTGACCGGAGCGTGGGTGCAGGACCACGAGGTGGACGTCGAGAACGGCCAGATCACGGCCTACAAGGTGCGCCTGCGCGTTACCTTCATCCTCAAAGACGGGCCATAGACGAACCAAGCGCCGGGAAGCCGCCGGTGGCGGCTTCCCGGCGCATTCCCGGGCTACGGGACCGACACCAGGGTGCGCGGACGGTGCGCCGCCGGGCGCGGCGGGATGGAGTAGGTCCGGTTGAAGACCGCCTGCGCGGCGTCCGCCGCCGCCTGCTCGGTTCTGTCCGCGGATTCGTCCGCCTCGTCGGGCGGGAGTCCCGCGTCCTTGAGCTGCTGGCGCGAGATGCCCAGGTCCTCCAGGATCGGGCGGCGGATCTTGGCGAGGTACATCTTCGGTCCGTAGATGCCGGCCGCCTCGATCTGCTCGCCGCGCTTCTCCCAGTCGGGGATGAGGGCCTGCGCCGGCATCGCGAACTGCTCGAAAACGAACTTCAGGTCCGCGATCGTCTCCTCCGGTTCCAGGGCGAGGTACGCCTTGCTCCCCCGGCGGAAGAAATTGTAGTGGGCGGATTCGTCCGCCGAGACCCAGCGCAGGGTTCGCGCGAGCGCCTCGTCCCCTTCCGCCTCGGCGCGGCGGCGCAGGTTCGTGTAGTTAAAGCCGGTCGCCAGTTCCTGGATCATCGTGTAGAGGATCATCTGCCGCGCGGTCTCGAAGGGGAGCTGCCACTCCGCGCCCAGCAGTTCGGTCTCGAACGCGCGGACCTGCTCCTCGGTGCGCTTCCCGGACCGGATCAGCCACTCCTCCAGCACGATGCTGTGCTTGGACTCCTCGTAACCCCAGTTCGCCTGGAACCAGGCCCGCCCGCGCGAGCGGCGCACGAGTTCCATGATCTTGTGGGTGTAGTCCGGCAGAAACATCTCGACCGCCGAGAACGACTCGACGATCAGTGCGGTGACCTCCGAGGAGTTGGGGTTGGTCTTGTCCCAGGGGATGTCGGTCTCGATGTTCCAGCGCCGCTTGGCCTCGGCGTTCTTGAAGTACTTGAGGAAGCTTTCGTAGAAGATCTCTTCAAACTGAGCGGTCACGCTGCCCCGGCGGGGGGGGGTCGGAGTGACGTCCGGCTCTCCCGCACGCCCCTGTGTCAGCATCCGCTGAATCGTCGCGGCTTCCTCCTCGGGCGTCGTCGGCGCTCCCGGCGACGGCGCAGGCGATTCCATCATATTTCCGTTTAATTCCCGTCCGCTTATCGGACTGTCTGTCGTCGATCCTGGAATGGAGTGTATCACGCGCTCATTCCTCTCCTATTGGGACGAAAGTCCCATTTTCGTCCCATGGAGAACCGCCCGGGCGGTATAGTATCGGGGGGCGGCGCACGCCCCCGCCGCACCCGTGCCCCCTACCCGCAAGGAGCCCAACCGATACCATGGAGCGTCACCCTAACCTGCTGCGCCGCGAAGAGAGCGTCCTCGTGGTGGTGGACGTGCAAGACTCGCTGCTCGACGTCATACACGGGCGCGACGCGCTCGTCGCCAACTGCCTCCTCCTTTGCCGTTCGGCGGCCACGCTGGACATACCCATCCTGGCGACCACTCAGTACGCCGCGCGCCTCGGCCCGGTGCAGCCCGAGATCGCGCAAACGCTCTCCGCGGCGGGAATGCCCGGGCCGATCGACAAGCTGACCTTCTCCTGCGCCGGATCGGACGATTTAGCCGAAGCCCTCTCGCGCACGGGGCGGCGGCAGGTCGTGCTGTGCGGCGTAGAGACGCACGTCTGCGTCTCCCAGACGGCCCACGACCTGCTCGCTTCCGGCCTGCAGGTGCATGTCGCCGCCGACGCGTCGTCGTCGCGGACGCTGGAGCGGCACAAGCTGGGCATGGAGCGCATCCGCGACTCGGGCATCCTCCCCTGCGCGTCCGAGGCGGCGGTCTACGAGTGGCTCTACCGAGCGGGGACGCCCGAGTTCAAGGAGATCCTGAAGCTCGTCCGCTAACGCTGCCCCGCCCGCCGGATTGTCCCGGGAACGAAACCGTGTTTAAATAGCGTCAAGGACAATGAAGTACCGCGCATGAATGCAGACGCTTTGAAACGAACCAGGGACCACCTCCCGGCGATTTCTCCGTCGGAGACTGCCGCGGCCGCGCCGGTGCGCGCCGAGGTGTCCCCCGCCCCCGCCCGGACCGAGCGCCGGACGCTCCTGTCGGTCGCGATCCCCATATTCAACGAGCGCGACACGCTCCTGGAGCTTCTTGAGCGGGTGCGCGCGGCCCGGGTGCCGGAGGGCGTGGACCTGGAGATCGTCCTGGTGGACGACGGCTCCACGGACGGCACGCGCGACATCCTGGCGCGGGAGGTCGAGGGGCGCTTCGAGAACGTGCGCGTGCTCCACCACCCGGAAAACCGAGGCAAGGGCGCGGCGATCGTCACGGCGATCGGGGCGGCGCACGGCGACTGCCTGGTGGTACAGGACGCCGACCTGGAGTACGACCCGGACGAGTTCGGGGTACTCCTGGAGCCGATGCTCCGGGGGGACGCGGACGTGGTCTACGGATCGCGCTTCAAGGGGGAGATCGTCGGGATGAAGCCCGCGAACCTGCTGGCGAACCGCGTTCTGACCGTCGCGACCAACGTCCTCTTCCCCGGCGCGCGCATCAGCGACGAGGCGACGTGCTACAAGATGTTCCGCCTCGACCTGCTGCGCTCCCTGCCGCTCCGCGCCCAGCGGTTCGACTTCTGCCCCGAGGTGACAGCGAAGGTTCTCAAGCGCGGCCACCGCATCCACGAAGTGCCGATCCACTACCGCGCGCGCACCGAGCAGCAGGGCAAGAAGATACGCTGGACCGACGGCGTCGAAGCCCTCTGGACGCTGATAAAGTACCGCTTCACGGATTAACGGTTCGTCGGCCCCGACTTTTGCCGGGGCCGACGCGGTTTTACCGGTGGCGGACGGCGGCGACCCGGTGGGTGCGCACGCTCTCGTACGCCGCCTCGACGACCTCGACCGCGCGCAGGCCGTCCTCGCCGGTGGCGATCTCGTCGGCGACGCCCTCTGTCACGGCGCGGACGAACGCCTTTACCAGCCCCTCGTCGATGTTGGAGCCCCAGCCCGCGTAGGAGACGCGGCCCGCGGTGTCGCTGAAGAGCACGGACTCCTGCCCGAACATGTCGAGCTCGACCGTTCCCTTCGTGCCCGTGACGCCGAGGGTAACGTCGCCCCAGGTCGGGAAGGTCTTCGGTCGCGACCAGGAGGCGTCCAGGGTAGCGAAGACGCCGCTCTCGAAGTTGATCGCGACGAAGCCGGTGTCATCGAAGTCGCCGTGAATGAGGTTGTTGTCCGACTCGCAGAAGACGCTCTTCGCCTCCGAGCCGAGCAGGAAGCGCAGCAGGTCGGTGACGTGGACGGTGTGGTCCATGACCGCGCCCCCGCCCGAGAGCTTCGTGTCCACGAACCAGCCGCCCGGGCAGCGCCCGCGGTTGGTGCCGCGCACGGCGAGGATCTCGCCGAGCGCGCCGCTGCCGACCACGTCGCGCAGTTGCTGGAACGCGGGCGAGAAGCGGCAGGGGAACGCCGTGTAGAGCGGCACGCCCGCGGCCCGGCACGTTTCCACCATCGCGCGGGCGTCGTCCGGGTTGATCGCCAGAGGCTTCTCGCACAGGACGGGCTTACCCGCCGCCGCCGCCTTCTCCGTCAGCGCCCGGTGGTGGACGTTCTCGCTGCACACGACCACGGCGTCCGATGCCGCCACAAGTTCGTCCGCGTCGGCGAACGGCGCGGTCTGGTACGCTTGCGCCTGCTTGGCGAGACGCTCGGGGCTGTCGTCCCAGAGGCCGACGAGCTGCGCGGCGGGGTGGGCGTTGACCTGCGCGGCGTACGACGCGGCGTGCATGTGCGCCGTGGAAAGTAGTCCGATCTTGAGCATGTGTTCCTTCGTCCTATCCGATCTCTACCGCGTCCCCGGTGCGCAGCGACTCGCGCGCGGCCACGGCGACGGCGACGGCGCTGGACGCCTCCTCCGGCGTCACGGCGGGCGGCGCGCCCTCCGTGACGCTCTTCGCGAAAGCCGCGATCTCGCGGAAGTAGGGTTCGTCGCCTTCGGCGAGCGGGCTGCTCGGAGTCACCACCGATTCCTGTTTCGTCTCGACTCCGCGCAGGCTCACCTGGAGCGAGCGCGCCTGGCGCGAGTCGTGGCTGAGCAGACCGCCGTCGCCCGCGATCTCGAAGGTCGTCGCGAATCCCGCCGGGTCGGACCACGTTCCCTCGACGTGGCTGATGACGCCGCTCTCGTGCCGCAGGGTCAGCAGCGCGTAGTCCATGTGGTCGAGTGAGCCGTCCGCCAGCCGCTCCGTCAGCCCCTGCGCGTAGACCCGCTTGATCGGCCCGAAGCACCACTGGAGCCAGTCGAGGTCGTGGACCATCAGGTCGAGGATGACCCCGCCGCTGCGGCTGACGTCGCCGTACCAGTCCGACTCGGGGCGCGGGAAGCCTCCGCCGCGCCGGGTGCGCACCGCCGCGGGCTTGCCGACCGCGCCGCTCTCCACCAGCCGCTTCGCGTTGGCGTACTCCGGGAAGAAACGTACGACGTGGCCGACGGTGAGGACGACGCCCGCCGCGCGGGCCGCCTCCGTCATAGCGGCGCAGTCCTCGGAGGTGAGCGCCATCGGCTTCTCGCAAAGAATGTGCTTGCCCGCCTTCGCCGCCGCCTCGGCGACGGTGCGGTGCAGGTGCGTGGGGACGCAGATACTTACGGCCTGCACGTTCGGGTCCGTCAGCAGCGCCTCGGCGCTATCGTAGACGGCGGCGTTGCCCCCGGCGAGGCGCTCCGCCTTCTCGCGCACGACGTCGGCGACGGCGACGAGCGCCGCGCCGGGCAGGCGGTTCCAACACGCGGCGTGCCGCGTCCCCATGTGCCCTGCCCCAATGATTCCGACCTGGATTCGATTTGTCATCGATGCTTATTGATTCCTGCGGGCGCTAATAAAGGTTGCTTTAATACGCGTCGGCGTTATTAAAACTTAGGCCCCGAAACTTTAATATCGCCCCGCGGCGCGTTTGTCCTCCCCTCCCGCCCGGAGCCGACGGGCAGGAATGACCCTACCGGCCGTCGAACCGTCGGGGAGAATACGTTTGCGAAGAAGAGGTTACCGAACGTGATCGTTGCTACCGCGCCGGGCCGCTGCGGGATTCTGGGGAATCCCACCGACATGTACGGCGGGTCCGTGCTCTCCTGCTCCCTCCAGGAGCGCGCCCGCTGCGAGGTCCGCCCGGCGGACGCCCTGATCGTCGAGGCGGACAACGGCGAAAGGCAGGAGATCACGAGCGCGGCGGACTTCGAGCCGCGCGGCGACCGGCTCGACCTCGCCAAGGCCGTCCTCAAGGGCCTCGACGTCACGCCGGGGACGCACCGCTTCCACCTCAGGACCGGCACCGAGATACCGATGCAGGCGGGCCTCGCCGGGTCCACAGCTCTGGTCGCCGCCGTCTTCGGCGCGGTCACCGCGCACCTCGGCCAGAAGCGCCACCGGCACGCGACCGCCGAGGCGATCCGCCGGATCGAGTACGAGATCATGAACGTGGTCTGCGGCTTCCAGGACCAGTACATGACCGTGTTCGGGGGCCTGAACTACCTCGACTTCCGCGACAAGGGCTCGCACCTGAAGCCGGACGAGCAGCCCCTCGCGACCGTCGAGCCGCTGGCCGAAGTCGTCCCCGAGCTGCCGATGGTCCTCGCCCACACCGGGGTCAAGCACCACTCGGGGGCGGCGCACAAACCCGTCCGCCAGCGGTGGCTGGAGGGCGACCCGGTCGTCCGCGAGCTGTACGACGTCTCCGTGCCGCGCCTCGCGCGCAACAACAAGGCCGCGCTGCTGGCGGGCGACTGGGAGACCATCGCGAACGCGATGAACCAGAACCAGAAGGTTGCCCGCGACCTCGGGGCTTCCGGGGAGGCCGTGGACCGGCTCGTAGACGTGGCACTGGGCAGCGGCGCGATCGGCGCTAAGCTGGCGGGCGCGGGCCAGGGGGGAACCATCCTCGCGCTGACCTTCGATCCGGAGCGCACCATCCAGGCCCTCAAGGACGCCGGCGCGGGCCGCATCCTCGTCCCCCGCCCCGGTCCGGGGCTCACGGTGACACAGGAGTAGGCTATCCGCATGCAAGCCGCTGCCGTCATAAGGGAGATGGGGACCGGGTTCAACCTCGGCAACACGTTCGACCTGGCCCAGCACTCGACCCGGATCGAGGACATACGGCCGATCATCGACCTGTACCAGAAGGCGGGGATGCGCCACGTCCGCATACCGGTCACGTGGGGAAGCGGCTTCAAGAGAGACACCCTCGCCAGCGGCGAGGGAAAGGTTAACACGATACACCCGCGGCTATCGCAGCTTGCCGCGGCGGTAGACTACGCCCTGGGCAAGGGGATGTACGTAGTCGTGAACACGCACCACGAGTCCTGGTTGAAGGACGGTTACGACGGTTCCGACGCCTACGACCGCGCGTTCGCCCGGCTCTGGGAAGGGATCGCGACCTACTTCAAGGGGCGATCCCGCCGGCTGATATTCGAGGTGCTGAACGAGCCGGAGAAGGCGTTCGGCGACTGGTCCGGAAGGGTAAAGCCGTTCGACCCCGCCGCGCTCGAGTTGACGCGGCGCATCAACCGGGTGGGCTACGGGGCGATCCGCGCGACGGGCGGTCCGAACGCTGTGCGAACCGTCCTGGTGATGCCTAACGGCCAGGGAAACCAGTCCCTCCTGGCACGCGTCTACCCGGACGCGAAGAGCCTTCCGGGGGCGGGCGGCGACCCGTTCCTCGCGGCGTCGGTGCACACTTACGACCCGTGGCCGTTCTGCGGACAGAACGGGAAAGCTGCCGCGTGGCCCGGCAAGGCGGCCATCCAAGCGCCGATCCGCGCCGTCGCCGGGCACGCCCGAAAACTCGGGATCGGGGTCAACTACGGCGAGTTCGGGGTGGGCCGGGAGCGCGACCAGGAAAGCCGCGACACCGACGTGGTGCGGGAGTACTACCGTACGGTGCGCCTGACCGCGCTCGAACACGGCATGTCCGTGACTCCCTGGGACGACCGGGGCTGGTTCCGCCTCGTCACGCGTGACGAATCGGGCGGCTACCGGTTCGTCTACGAGATCGTGCCGACCATGATGGCCCCGGGCCGGTAGCGCGGCCGATTCACCCCGGATTCGCGGCGGCGTCCCGCCGCGCGCGGGAGCGTTGTACCAGGAAGGCGAGCGGCACGGTGACGATGCCGAAGCCGAAGTAGACCGCCCCGGTCACCGGGGCGAACGGCGGGTCCGGGGGCACGGCCGGGATGGATCGCTGCGGGTCACCGGCTTCGAGCGCCGCCGGGTGCGGCGAAAGGTAGAGCAGGGCAACGCGCGAGGAGGCCCTCCCGTTCTCACCGCCCCGGCGCGCGGTCGCGACGCTGTAGGGAATGACGAAGAGCCCCAGGGACAGCGCCAGAGTCGCCTGAAGCGCGGTCCAGCGGTTGCGCAGCGCCGCCGAACAGAGAAGCCCGATCCCGGCGAGCCCGAACGCCACGAACGGGACCATCAGCGCGAAGGGGCGCAGCCCCACCCCGTACCCAAGCGCGGCGAGGATCGCGCCGCAGACACCCGTGGTAACTACCACGAACGCGAGCCCCGAGAGCGGTTCCCCCGCGCGCCGCCGGTGGGCCGCATCCCCGTACAGTCCCGCGCCGGTGGCGAAGATCGGCGCGAGCAGGCAGGGCAGGAAAGCGACGAGCCAGCAGACGAAGGTTCGCCGGGCGGCGGCCGTCAGCCCCGTACTCCCCGCTGCCACCGCGCCGCGGAAGCCCGAGGCGCTGTACGAGGCGTGGAGCCCTCCGCAGAACAGCGCGACCAGTACCATGCAGAGCGCGACGGTCAGAAGTCTCACCAGCCACGCGCGGCCCGTCGCCGGGTACTCCAGCCGGTGTAGCGCGGCGGCGGTGAGAGCGGCCCCGAGCATCAAGTTCACGCAGACGGCCGGAACCCACCCGGGCACCGTATGCCCGAAATAGGATTCCGGGCGGGTCCCGTACAGCACCGCGCCGACGGGATTTAGCGAGGCGAGCCCAAACGCCCCGGCGGAGCCGCCGTAGAAGCCGGGGAGGTACGGCACGGCGAGGGGCAGCGAGGCGAAGAAGAGGAGCGCGACGGTCGCGTAGGCCAGCAGCGTCGCGGCGGTCGTGTCGCGCGCGACCGCCGACCAGGCGATGCCTGCCGCGCCGTAGACGAACGCTGTCGCCAGCAGGGCAACGTACGCAGCCCCCACCTCGCCCGGGGAGACGCCCCCGAGCAGAAAGCAGAGGGACACCAGCGGGAGCGACGCCGTGAGCAGCAACCCGACGAAGGCGACCGCCGCCGCGAGCTTGCCGAGCACGACGTGACGCCGCGGCAGGAGGCTCACGGACAGCATTTCGTAGGTGCGCTGCTCCTTCTCGATGGAGATGCCGCCCGCCGTCAGGGCGGGCGTGATCAGCGTGACGAGCAGCGCCTGGATGACGAACAGGACCTCGTAGAAGGTGCGACCGATGGAGAACGAGGCCGCCGCCGCGCCGCCCATGCCGCCCGTTATGCTATCGGCCTGGCTGCGCGCCCAGGCGAAGTAGACGACGAACAGGATGAGCGAGAGCGTGCCGACGTAGGCGAAGAGGAGCCACGGCGCGCGCGCGCCGCGCATCCGGGTCCGCAGCTCGCGGGAAAGGACGGGGTTCTCCGGGAAAAGGGCCGCCAATCTCACGCGACCAGCCCCTTCGTGACGCGCAGGAAGATGTCCTCCAGGTCGGTGTCCTGCTCGGCGAACGACTGGACGCGGACGCCGCCGTGGATCAGGGCGAGGAGCACCTCGCTCTGGTCGTCCAGCGTCCCCTCGTAGTCGACGCGGAACGTCTCCGCCGCCAGCTTCACGCCGCGAACGTGCGCCACGCCCTCCAGGATGCCGCGGGCCGCGCCCCGGTCCGATTCGGGCACCCGAATCTCCAGCACGCGGTGGCCGAGTACGCTGCGCATGATCTCCTCGATCGGCCCGGCGACGATCATCTCGCCGCGCTCGATGATGCCGACCGAGGTGCAGAAGTCGGCGAGTTCCGGGAGGATGTGCGACGAGACGATGATCGTCTTGCCCATCGCGCTCAGCTCCTTGAGCAGTTCCTTGATCTCGATGCGCGCCCGCGGGTCGAGGCCGGACGCGGGTTCGTCCAGGAGAAGGACCTTCGGGTCGTGGACGAGGGTCTTCGCCAGGCAGAGACGCTGCTTCATGCCGCGCGAAAGCTCGTCCACGAACGCGTCCTTTTTCTCCGTCAGGCTCGTCAGGTCGAGGACCATGTCGATCAGGCCGGGCCGGTCGGAGCGCGGAACGCGGTAGGCGGCGCAGAAGAAGTCGAGGTACTCCCAGACTTTGAAGTCGTCGTAGACGCCGAAGGCGTCCGGCATGTACCCGATGCGGGCGCGCACCGCCTCGACGTCGGAGGTCACGTCGATGCCGTCGATGCGGGCGACCCCGCCGGTCGGCTCCAACAGGGTCGCCAGCATCTTGATGGTCGTGGTCTTGCCCGCCCCGTTGGGGCCGATGAAGCCGAAGATGTCGCCCGGCTCCAGGCTCAGGTTCAGCCCCTTGACGGCGACCAGGCGGTTGTCGTACTCCTTCCGGAGGTTGACCAGTTCGACCATCGGCATGCGGCCTACGTATCTCCTTTAGCAGTGGGGCCGTCGCGGGCGGCGGCAGCTACCGGACGCCGATGATGCCCGGCCCCGTGAGACGGGCCGACGGGACGTAGCGTACGGTTATACGGGCGACTACCTTCTGCTCGCCCGGCTCGATCCGGGTGGGCGGGGCCATGTCCGCGCGCTCGGACGCCATCGCGACGCCGCCGAAGAAGGGGCGCGGAATCGACGCGCCCTGCTCGGCCACGTTCGCCAGGCGCAGGCTACCGTACCCGGCGGCCCTCGCGAGGACCTTCCCCTTGCGGGCGGCGTCCTCCATCGCGAGCCGCAGGGCTTCGTCCTCCAGCGGCTTGGGGTCCGCGAAATCGAAGTCTATGCCGCCCGCGACGTTCGCTCCCGCCTTCACGGCGGCGTCGATCACCTTCCCGGCGTCCGCCACCTTGCGCACCGTCACGCGCACCGTGTTGGTCGCCACATACACCACGCGCCGCCGCTGCTGCTGGGGCCGCGCCTGAGGCGACGCCGCTGAGGACTCCGCGCCGCCGAACGCGCCCGCCTCCACGCCCACGTTCTCCTCGGTACGGAACAGATTGTAGCCGGACGTCTGGACGTCCTTTTCGGCGACGCCCGCGGCGCGGATCGCCCTGATGACGGCGTCCGTGCGCGTCGCGTTCTCCTCCGCTGCCCTGGCCGCCTCGGCGTTGCGCGTCTCCACCCCGAGCGTGACCCGGGCGATGTCCGGCTTCGCGCTTACCTCGCCCGTCCCCTGCACCACTATCCCCTCGTCCGCGTTCGGGGCGGTGCCCGTCACCGGGGCCTGCTGCGCAATCGCGGGGCGCGCCGCCGCGGTCGCGGCGGCGAGCGGCAGTCCGGCCGCCAGTCCCGCGGCGAGCCACGCTGTGGATGCGGCGCGCAGCGGCGCGCTTCGTGTAACGATCTTCCGGATACTTCTCATTGTTCCAACTCCCTGGGGCCTCGTGCCAGCCGACGCGTCATTATTCCCAGCAGGGCAGCCGTCCCGACGAGGCAGAACAGCAGGTAGCCCACCTCCGGCACCAGGCGGCGCTCCTCGCGGCCTTCGAGTTCGAGCATCACCGCGATGGGCATGTACGGGTTCATCCAGAACGGGGGAAAGTCCGTTGCGTTCGGATACGGTCCGTTGCCGCTGTACGCCACCTGCGCCAGCCCGTACAGGATCGGCGGCCCCACGACGCAGAAGCCGGTCACCGCGAACGCCGCCGCCGTCGAAAGGAACGTCCGGCGCAGCGCCCACGAGCAGAACAGACCGACCGCGGAAAAAAAGAAAAGCGTCGCCAGCAGGTGCAGTCCCGAGAGAATAACGTCGACGGCGGCCATGTTCGCGACCACCGCGGCCAGCAGGTTCAGCGGCGCGAAGAGCGTCACCAAGCCGAGCGGCAGCAGCATCGCCGCCAGATATTTACCCCAAACGATCTCGGACGGCCGCAGCC
The DNA here is from genome assembly GCA_035539875.1 of Armatimonadaceae bacterium. Taxonomy (GTDB): domain Bacteria; phylum Armatimonadota; class Armatimonadia; order Armatimonadales; family Armatimonadaceae; genus CALEKU01. The sequence continues at coordinate 7,723 of DATLHN010000107.1, read as the reverse complement.
GCGAGAGCAGGAGCGCGTTCCACGTCTGCCGCTCCCGCTCCTGCGAAATGCTCCCCGCCGAGAGCGACGGCGCCATGAAGAGCAGCAGCGTCACTTCGATCCCGATGGTGAACAGGGCGAAGAGGTCGCGCGCGGAACGTGCCCCCTCCGTCGCGAGTATGCCCCGCACGCCGAACCAGTAAAGCGCGCCGACGGAGAGCGCCGTCATGGCGACGATGGTCGCCCGGTTGAGGCGCGTCTGCTTGCGCCCCCGCGCCCGGCCGCGCAGTTCCTTCCACAGAACGGGGTTGTCCCGGATCGCGCTCACCGGTCCCGGACCACCCCGCCGTGAGCGGGCGGCGACGGCGTCTGCTGGCGGCGGACGCACGACCCGGCCAGCGTCGCCGCGACCGCCAGTACGATCGTGACGAGCGAGACCAGCCGCCGCGACGGGCCAGCGGCCCGGGACGGCCGCGACGAGCGCCGCGGGGAACGCTGCTGCCGACCGGACGAAGGGCGTGTCGGGGGCGCGCCGGTTCGGGGACGTCGCCGCGCCATCAGGCGGACGCCCCCGGCGCGAAGCTCGACCCGAGCGCGGGGCCGGGGGCGACGCCGAGCCAGTCGCAGACGGTCGCCCCCCAGTCGCCGAAGGTCGCCCGGTCGCCGAGCGGGCGCGGCGCGGCGACCGGCGGCCCGAACAGGAGCAGCGGGGCGTATTCGCGCGAGTGGTCGGTGGAGGGTGTCGTGGGGTCGTTCCCGTGGTCCGCGGTGATGCCGACGAGGTCGCCTGCGCGCAGCAGCGGCAGCATCTCCCCGGCGAAGTCGTCGAACTCGGCCAGCAGCCGTGCGAAGTTCACCGGGTCGTTGCGATGTCCGTACAGCATGTCGAAGTCCTCCAGGTTGGCGAACACGAAGTCGGAGTCCGCGCCCGGTCCCTCCCCGCGCACGGCCCGGCCGAGCGCGGCGATGTGGTCGGGGTTGTTGGTGGTCGGCTCCGAGGTCGCGATGCCCCGGCCGGAGAAGATCTCCGCGACCTTGCCGACGGCGTGGACCCTCTTCCCCGCCGCGGCCAGGAGGTCCAGCGCGGTGTCGTGGGGCGGGAGCAGCGGGTAGTCGCGGCGGTTCTCGGTGCGGCGGAACTCGTTCGCCGTCCTCCCGACGAACGGGCGCGCGATGACGCGCCCGACGTGGTGCGGGGGGACCAGCAGCGAGCGCGCCGCCTCGCAGGCCGCGTAGAGTCGTTCCAGCCCGAACACGGACGGGTCCTCGTGGGCGGCGACCTGAAAGACCGAGTCGGCGCTGGTGTAGACGATGGGCTTGCCGGTGCGGACGTGTTCCTCGCCCAGTTGCCGGAGAATCTCCGTGCCGGAGGCCGGGTAATTGCCCAACGTCCCGCACCCGATGCGCGACTCAAATAGTGAGAGTACCTCCGGCGGGAATCCGTGCGGGTAGGTCGGGAACGGGACACGGGTGTGGACGCCCATCATCTCCCAGTGCCCGGTGACGGTGTCCTTCCCCTTGCTGACCTCGGCCAGGCGCCCCCAGGCGGCGCGGGCGGCGGGGTCCGGCGCCACCCCGTCCATCGGGGTGACATTCCCCCAACCGAGCGCGGCGAGATGGGGCATGCGGAGTCCCCCGGCGGCGCGGGCCGTATGGGACAGCGTGCTGGAGCCGGGGTCACCCTCGCCGTAGTCGCGGGCGTCGGGCAGTTCGCCCGCGCCGCAGCCGTCGAGGACGATCAGAAAAAAGCGTCGTGAGGGGGCCATGGGGTGCATATCCGTCCGAATGTCCAGCTTCGGTGCCGCGCCAGTGTTCTCCTGCGACGCCGCCTGCTCCGCGGACGCCTCCAATCCCCCGTGTGTTAAAATTCACCTGTTTTTTCGGGAACAGGGAACAGAGTTCTGTCGTCGTTCGTCGGACAACTGGTTTATCGTAGAAACGAGGGAGAGCGCCCGGCCGGAAACGCGGCGGCCTCTCCGGTCGACTGTCGGCCAATAGTACCCTGTTCAGTGATCCACAGGTAAGTATTATGACGATTAACGTTGATACCACCGATTCCGCCGCCGCTCCCCGGGAGCCGGCCGCGCCGGTCGCCGGTCACCGCGAGGAACTCTGCCCGCACTGTGGGAAGGTCAATCCTGCGGGTCGCGAACTGTGCCTGGACTGCGGCCAGAAGCTGCCGCTCGAGAGCGTCAAGACACTTATCAACGGTAAAGAGCGCGAGGAGTTGAAGCAGGAAGCGATCAAGTTCGGCCTCACCCTCCTTGCGGTCACGGTGCTGGTCGGGGTCAGCAGTTTCATTCCGCTGACGGCACGCCTGCTGCTCATCGTGGGAGCCATCGCCTTCATGGTCTGGCGGTTCCTCGCCAAGATCATGGGCTGACACCGCGCCCGCTCGATTCCCGCCTCCGCCGCGCCCTGGGGTGCGGCGGAGGCGACCACCTCACGCCTGCGCCCGCTACTGGGTCCGCTCGGCTATCCAGTTGCCTATCAGGGCCAGGGCGTCCTTCGAGAACGTTTCCTCGATCGTCGCGTATTCGGACGGCATCCCGGTGACCGCCGTCTGGAAGAGGTGGTTCAAACCCGGCAGCACCTCCACGCGCGCGTTCGGGTTGTTCTTCAAAGCCGCTTCCATCGGCGGAACGTTCACCGCGGGGAGCACCTGAACGTCCTTCTCGCCCGTAAGCGCCAGGACCGGGCACTTCACCTTCGCGAGCGTCGCCGCCGGGTCGTGTACGAGGAACCAGCGGAACCATGGCAGGAGGATCGGCTCCACCGCGCGCTTCAGTTCGGCCTCGACCTGCTGGCGCGTCTCCTTCCCCGCCCCTTCCGTCTGCGCGCGGATGACCGCGTCTACCTTTTCCCGCCGCTTGCGGGGATCAGACTCGGAGCGGACCGCGTCGAAGACGCGCTTCTGGAATTGCTGTTCGCGAGCGATGCTGGACTCAGGCGCGCCGGACAGGCGCGCCATCGCCGCCCCCTGTGAAAGCACCACCTCCGCCCCATTCACGCCGGTGCCCGCCAGCAGGACGACGAAGGCGATGTCGGACGGCGCGTCGGCGGCGACCATGGGCGCGATGACGCCGCCCTCGCTATGCCCGATCAGGCCGATCTTTTTCGGGTCGGTCACCGCGCCACGGGTCTTCAAGTACGCGACCGCCGCGCGGACGTCGTCCGCGAAGTCGGCGCTGGTGGCCGTTTCGAGCTTGCCCGTCGACTTGCCGACGCCCCGGTCGTCGAAGCGCAGGCTGGCGACGCGCCGACGCGCGAGGTAGTCCGCGATCACCCGGAACGGCCTGTGACCGAAGATGGTTTCGTCACGGTCCTGCGGCCCCGAGCCGCTGATGAAGACGACGGTCGGGAACGGCCCCTCCCCCGGCGGAATGGTCAGCGTCCCCGCGAGTTTGACGTCCTTCGCCTTCGGATTGGCGAAGGTAACCTCCTCCGCCCTGTAGGGAAACGGCGATTTCGGGTCCTGGGGGCGCTTGGGCGCGAGCGCAGCAGTCTCCGCCGCCGAGGCCCGCCGGAGGGTCAGCGGTAAGGACTTTCCGGACTGCTCGAACGTCCCTGCGATGCTCTGCCCGTCCGCCGCCATTTTGCCTCTGAACTTCGCGGCGATGACGGCGATGTCAAAGGCGACCTCCCTCGGCCCCGACTTGAACTCCGTTCCGGCCACGGGAATCCCCTTGCCCCCCTGCTGTGGCACGTCGAGCGAGGCAACGAGTTTCCCCTTCTCGGAGCGGACGTGGAACATGAGAACCAGTTTGCCCGCCCCCGGCGGTTCGAGCGTGCCCTGCCACGATCCCTCGGGCGAGTCTTTCCGGATGGGTTTCGCCTGCTGCTGCGCGGCCCGCACAGGCAAGGCGGCAGCGGCGGGCGACACGGCCGGAAGCAAAATGGTCGCGGCGAGCGCGACGGCGGTGAGGGCGAATGGCATGAATTGACGGACTCCTGAAGGGACAGACACCCGCCGGGGGCCGGTGTTACACGCCGGGCGTTTATGCCTGCGAATCCCGGTGAGTCTCCGGGTGCGGCACACGAATAGTCTGGCGCAGGACAGGGTTCTCAAGGGTCGCGGTCGCGCCGCCGGGCCAGACTATGTCCACGCGCTCGACGGTCGCGCCGATGCCGAGCCCGAAGTGGGCGACCGGTTCCATCTGGCAGAGATAACCGCTCCCGGCGTCGATGACGCGGCGCTGCACCCGGGCGGGGGTCGTGAGGACGACCAGCGCCCCGCGCGCGGGAGCGCCGGCGCGGGTCAGCGGCAGCACGCGCAGGTAGTCGTTTTCCACGCCCTCGGCACTGTGGTAGAGGGAAAGCGGCTCCGGCGCGGATTCCCCGTGGGCGATCAGCAGTTCCAGCCGCCCGTCGCCGTCGAGGTCGGCGACCGCCGCGCCGGTGCCGAGGCCGTCCGGCTCCGCGGCGTCCCCGAGCGGGACGCGCCGCCACTCGCCCGCGCGGAAGGCGAACAGGCGATTCGGCTCGCCGAAGACGTTGAAGAACAGCTCCTCGTAGCCGTCGTTGTCGAAGTCGGCGGCGATGACGGACCGAACCGCGCAGGGGCGGGCCATCTCCTGCGTCGCGGCGTCGAGGAAGCCGCCCATCGGCGATTGAAGAAACAGGCGACTCTCCCCCTGCCAGTTCCCGACGCACAGGTCGAAGCGGCCGTTCCCGTCGGCGTCCAGTACCGCGACGCCGCGCGCGTGCTCGCCCGCATCGGCGACGCCGAGCGCGTCGGCCTCCTCATCGAACGTCCCGTCCCCCTGGCTGACGAAGAGGAAGTTGGGGCTGTTCTCGTTCCCCGCGAAAACGTCCATACGGCCGGGAGCCGAGACGAGCGGGAGGGAGACGAGCGCCCGCCCGCCGGTGATGTAGTTGAGGCCCGCGTCCGGCGCGGCGTCGTCGAGCTGATCCAGTCCGGCCGTCTCGTAGAGGCGCATGGGGCCGCCGTAGTTGGCAACCAGCAGGCCGTACCGCCCCGAACCGAACCGGTCGAGCGCGCAGACGGACCGCCCGGCGTGCCGGTTGGCCACCGGGCCGTTCCCGGCCCGGTCAAACAGGTCATACCAGCGCCCACTCCCGTCCGCGGCGGCGCGCCACGCGAAGAGGTGGTCGCCGTACTGTTTCACCCCGGCGAAGGTATCGGTGTTGAGGACGTAGAGTTCCTCGCGCCCGTCGCCGTCGATGTCGGCTGCGGCGACGCCGATGGCCTGCCGTTCGGACGCCGCGACCGTGCGGTCGAAGCGGTCCACGAGCACGCCGCCCTCCCAGGCGAGGACGCGGTTGGGGAAGCCGAATCCGGTCACGAACCACTCGAACGCCCCGTCACCGTCGAAGTCAGTGACGGCGATTCCGTAGCACAGCGCGGGCAGGTTGTGCCAGATCAGGTCACTCCGGTCGATGAACACGTAATTGGTCTCCCCGCCCATGACGCGCGACTCTCTGTCGGAGCCCCAGGTGAGGGTACGGTTAGCCGTCTCGGAGGCATTCTCCTGTCCGCGCGGACCGCCCCTGGACAATGTGTAGCTCAGGGCCGAATCCTTCTGTGGCATAACCGGGTGAGCAAGCGCACGCCGGGCGCGCGAAGGTGCGACGGCGGAAAGGCACCTATCGATGTATCTCACAGTCCTTGCCGCAGTCGCCGTTACAGCCGCCTCCGGTGCGCCTTTTCGCTTCCCGGCGATGCCGACGGCGTCGCACCTTCGCGCGCCCGCGTCCGCCGATTCGTTCGCGGGAACGTATCTTGGGAAGGCCGACGACGCTGCGGCGACCCTGAGGCTGACGCAGGAGGGCGACGCCGTGACCGGGACGTTGACGCTGGAGGGCGAAACCATTTCTCTGAGCGGCACGGCCTCCGAAGACCGGGTCACGGGCACCGCCACCATGCCCGACGTTCCGGTCCCTCTCGGGTTCGATCTGCGCCGCGAGGGCGCGGCGGCGCTCAAGTTCGCGCTGGTCTTCGACGGGCGGCGCGACCCGGACACCGAGATCGTCTTCACGAGCGGGGGCGGCGGGGGCGGCGTCGCCGCGTCGGGTCGCCCCGCCGCCCCCGCGAAGCCTGTCGGTGCGACAGCAGTTACCGCGAACGCCGCGCCAAAGGCAACGACTTCCAGGAAGGGAATGAAGACCTACCGACACCCGGCAGGACTGAGCCTGCAGTACCCGGCCGCGTGGACCGCCAAGGAGGCGGGGGACCTGCTGGCCCTCGTGCCGACCGGCGCGCAGAAAGACGCACAGGGAAAGGCGCTCGAGGCGTACGTCGCACGGGCCGAGTCGGCTCGCGGCTTGAACGACGCGAAGGACCCGCGCGTGGCGCAGGCGTTCGACGGACTGGTCGCCAGGAGCGCCCCCTACATGCGACGCGTCGGCGAACCGAAGCCCGCGCGGACCGCCGCGGGCGAGGGCGCGGTTCTGGTCTACGAGGGGACCGCGCCGGACGGCCAAGTCTACCAGGTGCGCGTTTATGCAGCCGTCGCGGGCGACCTGCTGGTGACGCTCATGGCGCAGGCCCCAAAGGCGAAGATGGCCGCGCGCCGGGGCGACGTCGAGGCAATGTTCGGGAGCATTCGCGGGGGCGGCGCGGCGGAGATGGACCCGGCGCTCGTCGGGACCTGGACCGGGCGATTGAACGACAACGGGAGGCTTATCGGCAACGCATCGACCGGGCTGACCACTCAAGTCGCCTCGGATAGTCAGACCCGCTACACCCTCGCCGCGGACGGCACCATCGTCGCCAGCACGCGGCGGCGCACGATCGTCAATCATCCCGGCGCGTCCCTGGACACCGGCGACTACGAGGAGAAGACCACCGGGCGGTGGAGCGCGGGCGGCGGCAGGCTCTTCATCGCGTGGCAGGACGGCACGTCCCTGACAGTACCGTACCGCGTTCAGGGGAACCGGATCGTACTGAACGACGGCGCGGGCGTCTTCACGCGCGCCGAATAGGCCGTCCGGACCCCGGATCAGTCGCGGGTCTGGAGCGGCCCGGCGTACGCCCGCATGCCGCCCGCCATCGAGGCGACATCGGTAAATCCCTGGGCGCGCAGGAAGCGGGCGGCGGCCTCGCTCGTCATTCCCCGGTCGCACACGAGGATGACGGTGTCCTGCGCGTCCAACTCGCGGGTGAAGCGGTCGGCGAAGTCTCCCGCGGGGATCAGGATGGATTCGGGGATGTGCCCGGCCTGGTATTCGCGCGGCTCGCGCAGATCGACGACGTAGAGGTCCTCGCGGGCCGCGACCCGTCGGGCGACCTCCTCGGGCGAAACGGTAGATACAGAGGGATCTGCGGCGCTCATACCGCCCATGCTACCACGCACGACCACGGGCAGGGGGACGGGCGGAGCGGAGCGCCGGTCACAACTCGCGCACGTCGCCCGCCGCCGGAAGCCCTGGTCGGCCGGGACCGGAAGGCACGCCCCGGCTGCCGGGCGCCGGGCCGGTCGGCGCGACGCCCGCCACGTACCACTTCCCGTCGACCCGGGCGAGCGAATAGGCGTAAAGTACCTTCTCGCCATCACCCGACAGAAGCGTGACCGGCAGCGTCGCCGAGGAGTCCGTCACGCGCCCGCGCCCGAACGTGGCCCGGTACCTGAGCGTCAGCGGCTGGTACGCGCCGGCGACCATCGCGCGGAAGTTCTCCGGGCTCCAGGATTCGCGAAAGCGCGGCTCCGCAAAGGCCAGCGCGCCCTCGTAGTCGTCACGCCCGAAGCAGTCGATCTGTCCCGCCACCACCTTTTCCAAAGAC
>DATLHN010000106.1:0-5483 GCA_035539875.1 Armatimonadaceae bacterium | reverse complement strand
CTACGTACCTCCGCCGCACGGACGCGGCGCGCACGGATGGAAGGAGCCATCGACGATCATGCAGTCCCTCCAGCGGCCCCGCCGCACTTCCGCCTTCACGCTCATCGAGCTTCTGGTGGTCATCGCGATCATCGCGATCCTTGCGGCGATCCTGTTCCCGGTCTTCGCACAGGCCAGGGAGAAGGCGCGGCAGGCAAGTTGCACCAGCAACCTCAAGCAGATCGGCCTCGCGGTCATCCAGTACAACCAGGACTACGACGGCGCGTATCCGCCGCGCTACATCGACTACGACACGACGGGCACCATCCGGAAGCAGTGGCCGGAGTTGATCTACCCCTACATCAAGCAGCGCGGCGGGGCGGGTTACGGCAACACCGAAGGGGTCTTCCTCTGCCTGTCCAATCGCAATATCACGAACACCACCACCCCGCATTACGCGATGGCCTGTGACTCCTCCTGGCAGCACCCGTACAACCCGGCCAGCCCGAACTCCAACTGGAAGGGGTACGTCTACCACGGGACCGACTCCTCGCTGTACGACCCGATGGTCGAGTCGCCAGCGGGCAGCATCTTCATGTCCGAAGGGCCCGTCAACAACGCCAACCACCGGATCTGCCCGCCGCGCTCGATCCTCCCCGCGGGGGCTGCCCACTACAACACGCCGAACTGGACTGCCCACCTGGACATCTCATCCTCGAATGGCGACAAGAAGCACAACGAGGGTCTGAACTACACCTTCTTCGACGGACACGTGAAGTGGATGCGCTCCGAGCAGGCGCTCGCACCCCGGAACCTCTGGACGATTCACCCGAACGACTGATTTTCTGCGGCACGCATAACGCGCCACGGCCCGCCGCAGAGATTGCGGCGGGCCGTCGGCTTTTTGCGGAGTGCCCGCGGCCTACCCGGCGAGGCGCGGGACCATGCCGCGCAGGGTGCCGCGGATGCGGCGCGCCAGGAGCAGGGTGCGCAGCACCTCGGAAGAGACGGGGCGGCTGTAGAGGTACCCCTGCACGAGGTCGCAGCCGAGGTCCTTGAGGCACCGGGCCTGCGCCTCCGTCTCCACCCCCTCCGCCACCACCAGGACGCCGAGTGCGTGCGCCATCTCAATGCAGGCGCGCACCAGCTTGCCGTCGGTCACGTCCCGGTCCAGGTGCGCGACGAACGTCCGGTCGATCTTCAGGATGTCCACGGGGAAGCGGCGCAGGTAGGCCAGCGACGAGTACCCGGTCCCGAAGTCGTCCACCGACAGCCGTATGCCCATCGCGCGCAGCGCCTGGAGGGTCTGGGGCGTCGGCTCACCGCCGGTGGAGAGCGAGGTCTCCGTCAGTTCGATGTCGAGGGCGTCGGCGGGCAGCCCCGTCTCCGCCAGGATCGCCTCGACCGACTCTACGAGGCGGGGCTGGAGGATGTGCCGGCCGGAGAGGTTGACCGCGACGCGCAGCGCCGGGTGGACCTCCGCCCGCCAGCGGGCCGCCTCGGCGCAGGCGCTGCGCAGCACCCACTCGCCGAGCGGGACGATCAGGTCGGCCTGCTCCGCCAGCGGGATGAAGTGCGCCGGGGGGATCGGCCCCCGCTCCGGGTGCCGCCAGCGCGCCAGCGCCTCGACCACGCGTATCTCGCCCGTCTCCAGGTCCACCTGCGGCTGAAAGTGAAGCGAAAGCTCGTCGCGCTCCAGGGCGCGGCGAAGCTCCGCCTCCTCCAGGAGTCGCTGGTAGCTGCCCTCGTTCATCCGGCGGGAATAAAGCTGGTACCCCCCCTTCGCCTTCGCCTTGTACATCGCGATGTCGGCGTGCTTGAGCAGGGTCTGGACGTCGTCGCCGTCCCGCGGGGCGAGGCTGATGCCGATGCTCGCGCCGACGTGGAACTCCTGGCTGGCGACCTGAATGGGGCGGCGCAGCGCGCGCAGCAGCATCTGCGCGACCGACGTGGCGTAGCCGACGCCGGGGATGTGCGGCAGCAGGACCGTGAACTCGTCGCCGCCCATGCGGGCGAGCGTGTCCTCGGGCCGCAGGCAGCCGGAAAACCGCGCCGCCACCTCGCGCAGCAGCAGGTCGCCGGAGGCGTGCCCGAGCGTGTCGTTGATCCGCTTGAACCGGTCCAGGTCCACGAACAGCACCGCCATGTCGTCCGCCGCCTTCGCCGCCGCTGCCGCGGCGGCGGTCGCGCCGCCGCCGCGCGGCTTCGCGGCGGGCTGCTGCCGGTCGGTCCGCCGGGCCAGAAGCGCCTCTTCGAGGCGGTGCTGGAACAGGGCGCGGTTTGGCAGGCCGGTGAGAGGGTCGTGCTGCGCCTGCCAGCGCGCGTTCTCCTCCACCTCGACGCGGTCCGTGACGGCGTCCGCGAGGGTGATCGCCTGACGCCGCATCTCCAGCAGGCTCATCGCCTGGCGCGCCAGCATCCGGAGGGCCTCGGCCTGCCGGTCTTCGAGCAGGCGCGGCGCGACGTCGAGCACGCACAGGGTGCCGACGGCATGGCCGCCTTCGGTGAGGAGCGGGACCGCGGCGTAGAAGCGCGCCTGGGGCGGCCCCGTGACCGCGCCGAGGGCGCGGAACCGCGCGTCCGTGCGGGCGTCCGGGACGAAGAACAGGTCCGGGCCGCGGATGGCGTGGTCGCAGAAGGACTCCGCGCGCGGCACCTCGCGCCCGTCCCAGCCGAAGCCCGCCTTGACCCACTGGCGCTCCTCGTCGAGCAGGCTCAGGAGCGCGATCGGCGTCCGGCAGACGTGCGCCGCCAGCGCCACCAGGTCGTCGAACGCCCCTTCGGGCGCGGTGTCGAGGACGCGGTAATGGCGCAGCGCTTCGACGCGCGCCGCCTCGTCGTCGGGCCGCAGGCGCTCGCCCGCGACGCCAGAACGCCCGTTCCGGATGAGGACCGCGATCCCCTCCTCCGCCGCCTCCCCCTCATCCCTGAGGAGGGTCAGCCCGGGCTTACGGCCGGTCCCCGTCTCCGCATCGTGATGCTCGTCTGCCACACCGGGGATTATCGGTATGGCCGCGGGGTGCTTGCACGTCGGCCGGGGAAAGCCCGTAAGCGTGCCGGGGATGGCTTGCCCCGCGCGGGGCGTCGTGATACAATCATTAGTCTTTTTCGACCCGCGCCGATGCCGGCTCCGCGCCCGATTCGGAGCGGGTCGTTTTCTGTTTCGCTCTCCTGATCAGGAAGAATTAAAACCGCCGACCCATGCTGAGAAATATCGCCATTATCGCCCACGTAGACCACGGGAAGACCACCCTTCTCGACGGCATGCTCCGCCAGGGCGGGGTCTACCGCGAGAACCAGGAGATAGCCGAGCGGGTCATGGACTCGATGGACCAGGAGCGCGAGCGCGGCATCACCATCGTGTCCAAGCACACCGCCATCAAGTACAAGGGCCACAAGATCAACGTCGTGGACACGCCCGGCCACGCCGACTTCGGCGGCGAGGTGGAGCGCGTCCTGCTCGTGGTCGACGGCGTCCTGCTGCTGGTGGACGCGGTGGACGGCCCGATGCCGCAGACCCGCTTCGTGCTGGAGAAGGCGCTCCAGGCCGGGCACCGCGCGGTCGTGGTCGTCAACAAGATGGACCGCGCCGACGCCCGCCCCGACTGGGTGGTCAACGAGACGTTCGACCTGTTCGCGGTGCTGGGCGCGAACGACGAGCAGCTCGACTTCCCGATCGTCTACGCCAACGCCCTTGAGGGCAAGGCGACGCTCGACATCGAGAACTCGCCCGCGGTCAACCTCGAACCGCTCTTCGAGACGATCCTGAAGTACGTCCCCGAGCCGAAGACGACGGGCGGCGTCAACGACTCGACCCAGGCGCTGATCTCCACGATCGACGGCGACCCGTACCTCGGCCGGCTCGGCATCGGCAAGGTCTTCTCGGGCAGCCTGAAGCCGAACCAGACGGCGACCATCTTCCGGCGCGACGGCAGCTCGTACCAGAACCGCCTCCAGAACGTCTACGTCTACGAGGGACTCAAGCGCGTCCCCGTGGAGGCGGCGACGCCGGGCGACATCATCGCGGTGACGGGCCTGCCGGAAATCACCATCGGCGAGACGATCGCCGGGGGCGACAACCCGACGCCGCTGCCCGCGCCGAAGGTGGACGAGCCGACGCTGCAGATGACGTTCGGCGTGAACGTTTCGCCCTTCGCCGGGCGGGAGGGGCAGTTCTCCACCTCGCGCAAGCTGCGCGAGCGGCTCTTCAAGGAGCTGGAGACCAACGTCTCGCTGCGCGTGGACGAGACGGACTCGCCGGACCAGTTCGTGGTCTCCGGTCGCGGTGAGCTTCACTTGGCGGTCCTGATCGAGACGATGCGGCGCGAGGGGTACGAGCTTCAGGTCTCCATGCCCGAGGTGCTGACGCGGGTCGGCGAGGACGGGCGCAAGGAGGAGCCGTACGAGCGGGTCCTGATCTCGGTCCCGGAGGAGTACCAGGGCGCGGTGATGGAAGCTCTGGGCACCCGGCGCGCGGAGCTGCAGGACATGCGGCCCGGCGAGCGCGGCGGCCAGCGGCTTGAGTTCGTGATCCCGACGCGCGGCCTGCTCGGCTTCCGCAACGCGTTCCTGACGCTGACGCGCGGGACGGGCGTGCTTTCCACCCTCTTCGAGGGGTACGGCCCCTGGACGGGCGCCATTCAGCGCGCGCGCCAGGGTTCGCTCATCGCCTCGGAGACGGGCGTCACTACCCCCTTCGGCCTTTCCAACGCCGAGGAGCGCGGCCAGCTCTTCATCGGCGCGGGCGTGAACGTCTACGAGGGGATGATCGTCGGCCGCCACCAGCGCGACGGCGACCTGGAGGTGAACGTCTGCAAGATGAAGCAGCTCACCAACATGCGCTCCTCGAACGCCGACATGGCGATCCGCCTGACGCCCCCCGCCGAGATGGGCCTGGACCGCTCCCTGGAGTACATCGGCCCGGACGAGCTTCTGGAGGTCACCCCGAAGAGCGTCCGGATGCGTAAGAAGGAGCTGGACGCCAAGATGCGCCGCCGCAACCAGGAGCGCGAGGGCGAGCCCGCCCGGCGTTAATTCACCGTTACTCTCCCGGCGGTTTCAACCGCCGGGAACGCCGTCTTCAACCCACTCCAGCCGGTACAGGCGGGGGCCGTCTTCGACGAGAAGCGCCTTCTGGTCCAGCGCGGCCACGGTGACGTAGTCGATGACCGGCAGCGCCTTCCCCGTCGCCGCCGGGACCCGCCCGAGGGGCAGGTTACGACCGCCGTCCCGCGCCCAGGCGCGCGCCCGCACCAACCCGCCGTCTCCCACCGCCGCCCCGCCTGTCAGGCGAGCCAGCAGCCGCGCGCCCGCGCCCGCCTGGGCGCGGGTCACCCCCTCGGAGAACGACTCCGGCGGCGCATTCTCCCGCGCACCCTGCGCGGTCCAGACGCGCCAGCCCCACTCCCCCCGCCCCGTTTCGCCGCGGTCGTCCGCGTAGAGCAGCGTCACCGGCGCGTCCGGGAACGCCAGTGAAAACTGCGCCCCGCGACTCTCCAGGAAGG
>DATLHN010000105.1:0-8399 GCA_035539875.1 Armatimonadaceae bacterium | reverse complement strand
GACGACTTCCACACGTTCGCCGTGGAGTGGACGCCGGACACCGTGACCCACTTCGTGGACGACGTGCCGGTGGTGAAGCGCCGCTACCTGTGGAGGCACGACGACGGCACCGACGGCGGCCCCGCCCACGTGCTGATCAACCTGGCGGTCGGCGGCAAATGGCCCGGCCCTCCGGAAAAGGAGAGCGACTTCCCGGCCGAACTTGCCGTCCAGTACATCCGCGTCTGGCAACAATAGGCGGACACGGCGAGGGGGCGACAGATCTGACATCAAGCGCACCCCGGGTACAATACGGCAGGTTTCGCGGCGGAACGGGGGCTCTCCCGGCGGCGTAACGTAACTGAGGCCCGCCCTACGATGAATCAGCCCCGCGTCCGCGCGCCGCGCCTGCCCGAAGACCCCGATCTGTGGCTGAACACGGGGACCGAAGACGCCGCGCCGCGCCTCCTGCCCGGAACGGTCTACCTGCTGGACTTCTGGACCTACGGCTGCGTCAACTGCCGGCACGTCCTGAACGACCTGGCGTACCTGGAGGAGCGTTACCGGGGCCGCCCCTTCCGGGTCATCGGCGTGCATTCGCCCAAGTTCGACCGGGAGAAGGGCGCGGACGGACTGCGGCGGGCGGTCGAGAGGCTCGGCGTCCGCCACCCGGTCGTCCGCGACGACGACCACGCGCTCCGGCGCGCGTACGCCGTGCGCGCCTGGCCGACGCTGGCGCTGATCGACGGCGCGGGTTACGTGGTCGCCACGCTGCGCGGCGAGGGACACCGGGAGGCCCTGGCCGCCGCCATCGACGCCCTGCTTCTCGCGCGGCCGGGCACCGACGCGCTGCCGGAATTCGGGGACCCCGCGGCGGCGGTCGACGACACGCCGCTGCGGTTCCCGGGAAAGGTCCTGGCGGACGGGGCGGGCGGACGGCTGTTCATCGCCGACACGGGACACCACCGGATCGTGGTCGCGCCGCTAACCGGCGGGACGCGCGGCAGCGACTATACGTACATCGGCAGCGGCGCGGCGGGCTTCACGGACGGCGACTTCGCGGACGCCGGGTTGCGCGCGCCGCAGGGGATGGCGCTCTCCGCCGACGGGACGACGCTGTACGTCGCCGACGCCGGGAACCACGCGATCCGGCGCGTGGACCTCTACCGCGGTCGCGTCGCGACCGTCGCGGGCACTGGCCGCCGGGCGCTCGGCCCGGTCCGGCCCGCGGGAACGGCCCGTGGGACCGACCTGAACTCGCCGTGGGACCTGTGCCTGTCGGACGATGGCGGCACGCTGTACGTCGCGCTGGCGGGGGCGCACCAGATCACGGCGCTTGACCTGAGAGCGGGTGCGCTTTCCGTCCTCGCGGGGAGCGGGCGCGAGGCGCGGGCGGACGGCGTCGGAGCCGATGCGGCGTTCGCGCAGCCGTCGGGGATCGCCCGCGACGGCGGCACGCTGTACGTGGCCGACGCGGAAGCGTCCGCGCTGCGCGCGGTGGAGGTGGCCTCGGGCCGCGTCCGCACGCTCGCGGGGGGCGACCTGTTCGACTTCGGTTTCGCGGACGGCACCGGGGAGGCGGCGCGCTTCCAGCACCCGCTCGGCGTCGCCGCGACGGGCGACGGGCAGGTGTACGTCGCCGACGCGTATAATCACCGCGTACGCCGCGTCGAAGCAAAGTCCGGCGCGGTGGACACCGTGGCGGGTAGCGGAGAGGCGGTGGAGATGGACGAACCGGGAGGGGTATCGGTGGCGGGAGACACACTGTACGTCGCGGACACGAACGGGCACCGCGTCCGCAGGCTGGACCTGGCGACGGGTCGCCTCGAAGACGCGCCGCTCGGCGGGCTCTGCCCGCCCGGGGCCTGCACCCCTGCCGCATCGACCGGGGAGACGGCATGAACCGATTCGGCGGAACGGCGGGCATAAAGTCACTGGTCATCACGGTCGCTACGGCGTTCCTCTTCGTGGTGGCCGTGCTGCTGGACCTGCAATACCTGTACCTGATGGCGGTCGCGCTCGCGGTGCTGCCGCTGTCGTCCTACGGGCTCGCCGCGCTATTCGCGACCCGGTTCTCGGCGGTGCGCGAGCACGCCGCCACCGTGCCCGAGGGGCGGCGGACGCCGATCCTGCTGGAGGTGACCTCGCAGGGCGGCCTCCCCCAGCCCGCCGTCCGCATCGCCGACACGCTGCCGCCGGGGCTGATGCTGGTCGACGAGGCGGGCGGCCCGGCGGAGGGGGGCGCGGCCTGGACCGCATCGGACGCCGCGACCGAGGTCGGCGAGGGCAGTACGGCGGTGGCACTCGACGTGTGGGACGGGCACAGCGGCTACCGCAACTACTTCGTGGAGCCACTCCTGCGCGGCGTTTACCGGATCGGTCCCGCCAAGCTCGCCACCACCGACCCGCTCGGGCTGTTCACCTTCGGCGCTTCCCTGCCGGTGGAGACGGAAATGGTGGTGCACCCCGAGCCGATACCGGTGCGCGACCTGGCGGTCGGCGGCGAGGGGATGTACGGCGTGCGGGAACGCGACGGCAAGACGCGCCGCGGCGAGGGCATGGACTTCCACGGCGTCCGAGAGTACCGCCAGGGGGACGCCCTGCGGCGGGTCCACTGGCGCACCACGGCGCGCACGGGCAAGCTCGCGGTCGTGGAGTTCGAGCGCGCCTATCAGCAGGACATCGTCATCGGGCTGGACACGGCGCTCAGGACCGATCACGGCTACGGCCGCGAGAACACGCTGGAGTACGCGGTGAAGGTCGCGGCGACGCTGACCGAGCGGACGCTGCGGGCGGGCGGCGGGGTGACACTGATCACCCAGGACGAGCGGGTGGTCGTTCAGCCCCGGGAGACGGACCCGCAGGCGGCCCGCTTCCGGCTGTTCGACGCGCTGGCCCGGGTGCGGGCCGAATCGCCCCGTTCGCTCGCGGATGCCCTCCAGACCGCGCGCCTGTCTGAAGGCACGCACTACGCCATCCTGACGTCGCAGGGAGACCCGAGGGTGACCGCGTTCCTGACGGAACGGGTCAAGCACGGCGACTCCGTACGCGTCTACTTCTTCGCGCCCACCTCCTTCGGCGGACCTCAGGTGATGAGCCCGGCGGTGGCCGGGGGCAGCCTCACGATCGTCGAGAAGGAGCACTCTCCCTGGAAGGAGGGAGGAAAACACCTTGAGTACCTTCTTCGGGAAAGTTACTGACCGGCTGAAGTCCGACCCGGCCGCGCGCCGACCGGACGACAACGTGTCTATCCCGCTCTATGTCGGCGGGGCGATCGTCCAGATGTCGGGGCTCGCGGCGGTGGCCTACCAGCTGTCGGAGCCGGGCTTCGCCTACGCCACGATGTTCCTGACCGTCATCGGGTTCGCCATCTCCTACTACCTGCGCCGGATGGGTACGCCGGGCCACTTCATCAAGGCCGGGACCGCGTTCCTGGCGCTGGTGTTCCTCTATATGCTGCGCGGGGGCGGCGGCTTCCTGGGCGACCTGGTCCCCTTCGAAGCGCGCGGCTCCCAGGAGATACTGCTGGTCTGCGCTCTCGCGTTCACGGCGACCTTCTTCTCGTTCATGCTCGTCACGGACGAGGCGGTCATCTTTACGTGCGTCTGGGCCATCGCGATGATCGGCCTGACCGGCACGGTGAACATCAACCGCGAGCTGATCATCTGCTTCGTCGTCTTCCTGGCGGCGGCCTCCTTCCTGCTGGTCCACCAGAACAGCCTGGCGAGCGGCATGGCCTCCGTCACTTCGCTCGCTGCGGAGGACGAGGACGCCGATGCCCGCCCGGGTGGCAGCGGCGGCGGCGGACGCCGCGGGCGGCCCCTGCTGGTCTCCCGCCAGGCGGCGCGGTGGAACCTGCTGCGAACGCAGGCGCTGGTCGCGCTGGCGTGCGGGGCGGCCTCGATCGTGCTCGGCTTCCTCATCGCCATCCCGATGCAGATGGTGGGACGGAACCTGTCGCTGGCGACCATCATACAGCGGCTCAACGTCCCGGCGGCGTCGGCGACCCGCATCTCCAACGTCGCCCCGCGCCTGACGTTCGACAACCTGCGCGAGTTCAACGTCGGCCTCGGCCCTATCTCCGACGACCCGGCCGAGAGGATGACGGTGCGCAGCGAGAAGCCGCACTACTGGCGCGGACGCGTCTTCGACAACTACACCGGGCGCGGGTGGACCAACTCCCTGGCGGAGCGCCTCCAGTTCGACCCGCTCAGCCCGACCGCCACCCGCCGCAGCGACGGCTTCAACGAGTTCGCCATCCCCGAACTGGGAATCGCGCGCCGGAAGGTGGAGCGCGAGACCCACCGGTTCCACGTCAACTCGTCCTCGTTCGCCCCGATCTACCACGCCGCCGAGCCGCGGATCGTGCGCATCCCGACCGACCAGATCGTTCGGCGCGAGGACAACACGCTCGGCGCGCCGTCGGGCTACGGCATGGAGTACGAGGTCGAGTCCGACGTTCCGGACGCGAAGGCCGCCGACCTGCGCAAGACGACGCAGGACTACGGCATGGCCATCCGCGCCCGCTACCTGAACAACGGACTGGACAACGAGAAGCTCCAGGAGCTGACCAACCAGATACTCCGCGAGGCGGACGCGACCAACCCCTACGACAAGGCGGAGGCGCTGCGACAGTGGATCGGGCGGAACTGCGTCTACACCCTCGAGGCGCGCGCCGTCCCGCCGCGGCGGGACGCGGCGGAGTTTTTCCTGCTGGAATCCAAAGAGGGATACTGCGATCTGTACGCGACCTCGCTGACGATGCTGTGCCGCTACGCCGGACTTCCGGCCCGCATCGCCACCGGGTTCGCGCCGGGCACCGTCCGGGAAGGCTCGTCGCCCCGGACCTACGTCCTGCGCGGGTCCGACCTGCACGCCTGGACCGAGGTGTATTTCGACGGCTACGGCTGGATCGTCTTCGACGCCACGCAGGACACGCCGGGCACTTTCCCGGCGTCCACCACCCCCGAGCCGATCCAGGACGACCCCACCCTGCTCGACCGCCTGCTCGGCGCGGGCTGGTTCCCGCTCCTGCTCGTGGTCGCGGGCGGAGCCGGGATGATTTACTTCCTGGTCTCGGAGATACAGGCGCGCGTGACGGGGTTCCGCGTTACCCGCGCAACGGGCCAGGGGCTGATCGACGAGGTATACCGCACTTACGACGCGGCGCTGAGGCGGCTCCGGCCCTTCGGCGTCCGGCGCGAGGCTGCCATGACGACCGGCGACCTCCTCGGAGCGGTCCGCTCTCGCCTCGGGCCGGAGGTCGCGGAGGCGCTCCGGCCGCTGACGTTGACCACGCAGAAGGCGCTGTACGGCCCGACGACCGTTACGCACGACGACATCCGCGCGGCCCACAACGACTTGCACGCGTTCACCCAGGCGCTGAAGCGGGTCGATAAGGGCGCGTTGCGCGAACAGGACCGGGCTGCGGCCCGAAGCGCAGCAGCAGAGGGAGGATCGGAACGTGGCAACGTCTCCGCAGCGGGGGTCGGCTAGTACCGCGAAGAAGGCGACGGCGGCGAAACGTCCGGCGGGTAGCGGCAGCGGCGACGCCCGCGTCTACCTGCTGACGGGCAGCGAGGCGGGGCGCAAGCACGCCGAGGCGCAGGCGCTCGTGGCGCGCTTCGTGGACCCGGACTTCGCGGACTTCGACGCGGAGACGCTCGACGGCAACGCGACAACGGCGGAGCAGGCGCTCTCCGCCGCCGCGACCGTGCCCATGGGTTCGGGGCGCAAGGCCGTGCTCGTGCGCGATACGCAGCAGATGGACGCCGAACAGCAGAAGCGGCTGGCGGCGGGCCTGGAGCGCCTGCCCGCCGCCTCGGTGCTCATCCTCCACACGGGAACGCCGATCTCCGAGGACGGCAGGACGAAGCGGCAGAGCGTCGTCGCGACGGAGTTGAGCAGCGCGGTCAAGAAGCACGGCGAGGTCCTCGACTTCGCGCTGCCCAAGTCCGCCGAGGACATCCGCGCGAAAGCCGCCGACGAGGCGGCGCGGTTGGGGAAACGGCTCGCGGCGGACGCGCTCGCGGTGCTGGCGGGACTGCCGCCGGACGACGTGGGCAGACTCGCGGCCGAGGTGGCGAAGGCGGCGGCCTACGCGGGCGACGCGGACGTGATCACGGGATCGGACGTCGAGGCCGTTCTCTCGCGGGGCGCGGACGACGTGATCTTCAAGCTCTGTGACGCGGTGGGGATGCGGCGCAAGCCCGAGGCTCTGGGCCACGTCTCCACGCTCTTCCGGGGCGGCGGCCGCCCGGACTCCATCGCGCCGCGGACGCTCGTCCTGCTGGCGCGGCAGATCCGGCTTCTGGCCCAGTTCCGCTACCTCGGCGAGAAGCGTTACGCCGGGCGCGGGGCAGGGCCAATACCGCCCGAAGTGCTCGCCCTGCTCCCGGCCGACGGGGCGGGCGGCATGATGGCCAACCCGCGCATGTCGTGGATGGCGGACAAGTACGTGGCGCAGGCGCGCAACTTCAGCGGGGCGGAACTCGCCGAGCGCCTGGAGAAACTCCTCCAGGCCGACCTCGCGCTCAAGGGCGTCGTCCCGGGCGGCGAATCCCCCCAGGCCGTGCTCCAGCGATTGGTCGTGGAACTTTGCTGACGGCCCCGTAACGACGAAGGAGAAGAGGCCCCCGGTTATCCGGGGGCCTCTTCTCCTTTACGGACCGACGCGCGCGCTACGCGCTGACGGTGGTGGCGGCGGCCTGGCTGGCCGCGAAGGCGCGGCGCATCAGGCGGGACTTTCGGCGCGAGGCGGCGTTCTTGTGGATGATGCCGCGCTTGGCCGTCCGGTCGAGCAGGCTGACGGTCAACGAAACCGCCGGCTTGATCGCCTCGGCGTCGCCCGTGGCGATCGCCGCGTTGGCCTTCTTGATAAAGGTCTTCATCTCGTTCTTCGCCGACCGGTTGCGCAGGTTGCGCTGGCGGGAACGGATCACGTCTTTCTTAACCGACTTGATATTGGGCACTTTGCACTTCCTCTACTGCTGCTGCTGTTTACTGCGATTCTTATACGGGTGTCGTTACCGACACGTCGCCGACGATGTCTAACAAGTAGTTCTACGGTGCCGCTGCCGGCGCCGCCGGGGGCGCGGCCGACGGTCCCGAAGCCCCCGCGGCCGGCGGGGGGCCGGGCGGCGGCCCGCCCGGAGCGCCCGCGACGGCGGGGAGCGCCGCCGACACCGCGTCCGCCGGGAGCGACCCGTCCGGGCCGGGCGGCACCACCGTCTTACCATCCACGGTCACCCCCGGGGGCACCGCACCCGGGTTGGCGTCCAGATTGACCACGCGGACGCTGGCGTTCGGCAGAGCCTTCGAAGCCGCGGTCGCCGCGGCGAGGACCTTGTTCGGGTCACCCTGGACCGCGGGAGTCCAGTTCCAGCCTATCGTCACCTTCGTAGCGCCACTCGGGTTGCCCAGCGTCTTCTCGGCTCCGTAGGCCGCAAGCTCGTTAGCCGCCCCGGCGTCGGCGGGCGGCTGCGCTTCCTGCTGCTTCTTCGCGGCCTCCTCGGAGGCCTTGCGGGCTTGCTCCTTGGCCATCTGCTCCTGATACTTGGGGTCGTTTCGCTGCTGAAAGATGTTCAGCACGACCAGAAGAGCGACGGCGATCCCAACAACAGCCACCAGTATCGGCGTTCGCGACGTGTTCCCGGACATAGGCGACAGTCTCGCGCCTCCCTGTTACATTCGTGATTTCAGGCGGCTTCCGGCAGGCCGAGCGCGCGAAGCTGCTCCGGCGCACCAGCGCCCGCTTCCAGCACGCGTCGGCGCACCTCCTCGACCGGCACCGGCGATAGGGCCGCCGCTTCGCGCAGGAACGCCGCGCGATCCTTGGCAAGCAGGAGGTCAAGGGTCGAGATGCCCAGCGTCTCGGAGAGCGCGGCCAGCGCGGGCGAGAGAGAATGGATCTCGTCCTCGGCCCGGGCACGCAGCATTCCCCGCGCGAGCTGGAGTTCCTGGAGCGCCTGCTCCACCGGCGCGACAAGTACGCCGAACTCGTTCACCTTCTCCTGCACCGCGCCGGCGATCCCGCCGCCGCCGCCCCGCTCCGGTTCCGTCGCCATCTGCTCGCTGGCTCCCTGCCTGTCGATACGCCTGCTGGCTCCTCGCGCGCGCGACCGGATCGGCATCGCCGAAACGGCAGACCCGGGAAAGCCGATGGCGCCCGTGTCCACGGCGAGCCGTAGCTACAGACGCCACCAGACAGTATAGCACGCGACAGACCGCCCGTCAACCGGGACCAGCCGCCGCCGGGACCGACCGCAGGGGAGGCTGCCTACCCAACGCCCGCAGCGGCGAGCGCGTTTCCGGAAACGCGCTCGCCGGGAGCGCCGCCGTCCATGAAAGGCTCCCGCAGCACCCAGAACTGCCGCCCGTCCGTCGCCGCCCCCTCCGTCAGCGCCGCATCGGTCCACAGG
>DATLHN010000104.1:0-1647 GCA_035539875.1 Armatimonadaceae bacterium | reverse complement strand
CTTCTGGTCGTAGGCCGTCTCGGGAGCCCAGCAGTTGCGCGCCTCCGGCTCGTGCGCCATGACGGGGATCGCCTTCTGCGGGGACCAGTTCACGAGGTCCTTCGAGGAGGCGTACCCGATGGTCCTGCCCTCCCACGCCGTGGTCCAGACCAGGTGGAAGGTGCCGTCCGGCGCGCGCAGCAGGTGCGGGTCGCGCATCAGCTTCGACTCGCCGACCGTCGGCGTGAGATAACTCCTGCCCCCGTTCAGCGGCTCCCAGCGGTAGCCGTCGGCGCTCCAGGCGAGGTGCAGTCCGTCCTCGCCGTTGCCCACGAAGTAGCTGAAGAGATAAAACCGCTCGCTCATCGGTCCCACTCCACCTCCCACAGCGACACCGCCTGCCGCGGCAGGGTAAACCGCAGCGTGACGCCGTTCTCCGCCGTAGCCGTCTCCGCCCCGCCCGCGACCCGCGTCAGCTTGCCCGCCGACTCCAGCGCGGCGTACTGCTCCGGGGTCGGTTCCGGCGGTGCGCCCATCGCCTGCCAGGCAGTGAACGCGTTACCGTGTTCGGCGTCGATGCGGTACTCAACGGCGCGTACGTCGCGGACGCCCTCCGGCAGACCGGCGACGCGCAGTTCGACGGCGGCGTCCGGCCCGGATACGTCATCGTCGTGGTAGTGCCAGGCCAGCACGCAGACGCGGTCGCCCTCCTGGCTCGCCAGCGCGGCCACGTCCGGGGCTTCGCGAACGCCGCGCTGCACGATCTCGTCCAGCGGCACGGCCCCGGTGCTCTCCGCCTCCAGACGGTCCCCGCCCATGCGGGCGAGCATGCGAAAGATGTTCAGCACCGGCAGGTCGATCCCCGCCGTCGCCAACTGCCGGAAGCCCGCGAAGAGCGGGTATCCGGGGAACGTGAACGCCCAGGTCAGCGCGCCCTCCAGGTTCACGCCGTGCCGCTCGGCCAGGTCGTGCTTGCGCGCGAAGCTCGCCGCCGTGTAGGAGGCGTACATCGTGCCGTTGCGGTAGCCGAGTTGCGGCCCCTGGCAGGCCGCGCACCCGTCCGGGTCGGACTCCCCTATCACGATCGGCAGGCCGCGCAACTCCGGGCGCGACGCGACGCGGGCGAGCCCGGCGTCGATGGTGCGAAGCTGGGCCGCGATGCCGAGGCGTACGTGCCCGTCCAGGAACTCCGGGTGCCCCTTCGCGTGGAACGAAACGAAGTGCAGAGGGGTCCCGGTCTCGCCGGTCGCGTGGTTCGTCCCGCGCAGGCAGTGGTCCAGGAAGGCGTCGGCGAACGCGCCGCCGTCGCCCGCCGTGTCCGGCCCGCCGACGCGCGCGGTCGGCAGGGCGCGCAGTACCCCGGCGAGCGCGTGGTCGTTCAGGCGGCGGAACTCCTCCGGAGTGCCGCGCCAGTAGCCGATGTTCGGCTCGTTCCACGTTTGCCAGTACCACTGCTCGACTTCTTCGCGCCCGTACCGCTCGACGCAGTGGGCCGCCCACTGATGCGCCAGTTCTCCCCAACGGTCGTAGTCCTTCGGCGGGTACGCCCAGCCGGTGTAGATCTCGTCGTACTTCGCGGCGGGGGTCCACTGGTGCCGGTACGGCTCGGGCTTCACCGACAGCGCCTCTGGCATGAAGCCTATCTGGACGTAGGGCCGCACGCCCGCG
>DATLHN010000103.1:0-6357 GCA_035539875.1 Armatimonadaceae bacterium | reverse complement strand
GTGCTCCCGTCCGGGCGCATCGAGGGGATCGACGAGATGCCCTCCTACCTCCAGGGGACGGCGCACCGGGAGATGTTTCCGAAAGCCACCTTCCGCGTCCGGCTGGAGAAGCCGGGACAGGTGCGGGTACGGTTCCGGCAGATATCGAAGGCAGGCGCGCGCGTCGTCCTCTCCGTGGACGGCAAGAACGCCGCCGAGAAGGCGTTCCCCGCCACCGAGCGCGACACGAACGTGGACGTTACCCTCTCTGCCGACCTGCCCGCCGGAGAGCGGGTCGTGACCCTGGAAAACACCGGCGCGGACTGGGCGGTGGTGGAGCGTGTCACGTTCACCAACGCCGGTTCGTCCCGCTCCGCCCTCGGGAAGATGGGATCGGGAGGGGAGCCCGTCGTTTTCTACGTCTGGCGGACAGCGGCAGAGTCGGGGGAGGGGACCGCGTCTCCAACGGCCGCCGGGACGGACACCGTGACGATCGAGCGTCGATGGCGCGGCGCGTACCGGGTCGTCTGGTGGGACTTGAAGGAGGGCAAGGAGATAGGCCGCGAGAGCATCCGCGCTCCCGGGGGGGAAAGGGCGATAACGCTCACCCTTCCTCGGCAGGATGAGGTCGCCGCCATCATCGTGCTGACGGAACGATAGGCCCTCCGCCGCCGATGCGCCGATTCACGCGCCGAGGATTCCTTGCCCAAATGACCGTTGCCGCTGCTCTCGCCAATCCCGCCCCCGCTTCCGCCGACCCGGCACGTCCGATCGACGGCGACGACGCGCCGCTATCCGCGCTCGCCCCGCAGATCGAGGAGAACCTGCGGCGGCACGTCCTCGACCTCTGGTACCCGCGCGCCCTCGACCCGGCGGGCGGCTTTCGGCAGGAGTACGGCGAGGACTGGAAACGGGGGAGCGACCCGGTCCGCTCGCTCGTCTACCAGTCGCGGCTGACCTGGGCCGCGGCGCGCGGAGGAGTTCCACAGGGCGGCGCGGCACGGCGTCGCCTTCCTGAACGGCACCCTCCGCGACCGCGAGCGGGGCGGCTTCTACTGGCAGGTGGGCGCGGCGTCGGGGAAGCCCGACACCGACCGCGGCGCGGAGAAGCACGCTTACGGCCTCGCATTTGCCATCTACGCCGCGTCGGCGGCGCACGCCGCGACGGGCGACGCGGACGCGCTGGAACTGGCGCAATCGACGTTCCGGTGGCTAGACCGCTGCGCGCATGACGGGGCGAGCGGCGGATACTTCGAGGCGCTGGACCCGGACGGCAAGCCTATTCTGACGTCGCCCTACGGCGCGGCGAAGCACCCGAACGACCCCATCGGCACCCGGTACGGCTTCAAGTCGATGAACACGCACATCCACCTGCTCGAAGCCTTCGCGGAACTGGCGAAGGTCTGGCCCGACGCGGCACTGAAGGCGCGGCTCGGGGAGGTCTTCCGGATCGTCCGCGACCGCATCGCCGTCCCCCCCGGCTGCCTGAACCTCTACTTCAACCCGGACTGGCGGTCCGTGCCCGACCACGACTCCTTCGGGCACGACGTCGAGACCGCCTACCTTCTGGCGGAAGCGGCAGAGGTCCTGGGCATCCCCGATGACCGGGCGACTTGGAAGGTGGCCCGCGCGCTCGTGGACCACGCGCTCGACTTCGGGTGGGACGCCGCGCACGGCGGGTTCTACGACCGCGGCTCGGCGTTCAACCGGCCGACGGGCCTTGAGAAAGTCTGGTGGACCCAGGCCGAGGGCCTGAACGCCCTGCTCCTGATGGACGAGCGGTACGGCGCGGAGACGCCGCGCTACCGCGACGCCTTCCGGCGACAGTGGGAGTTCATCCGCCGATTCCAGACCGACGCGCGCCACGGCGGCTGGCGCTCCGCCGTCGAGCCGGACGGCAGTCCGATGCCCGGCCGTGCGAAGAGCGACGCCTGGACGGACCCCTACCACCAGGGCCGCGCCCTGATGAACGTCCTCGCCGCCCTGCGCGGCGTCACCGGATAGCCGCGACGCGCGTCCGGTCCGCGAACAGGCCCTCGACTTCCGCCGCGCCGAGCGCGCGGTTGTAGAGCAGGACCTCGTTCAGCACTCCCCTGAAGGCGTACCGGAAGGGGCTGCGCGGTACCGATGAATGGTTGCCGATTCCCAGGCCCGGGTTCGCGCCCGGGTCGAGGTCCCCGAAGGCGGTGAACGTCGTGGTCGTCTCCGCCACGACTTTGCCGTTCTCGTACAGGCGGAGCCTGCCCGTCGCGGCGTCCAGCGTGACGGTCACGAGCACGTAGCGCTTCGCCTCTATGGGGGCGCTGACCTCCGCGCCGACTCCTGGACCCGCCTCCACCCCGAACCGCACCCGCCCGGCGGGCGTGATCTCCAGGTGGTACGGGTCGGCCCCATTCCGGTCGTCCCCCCGGAAGACGAGCATCGACGCGCCCTGCTCCGCGGTTGGATACTGCTCGACGAAGACCCAGCAGGAGATCGTCAGGCTGCCCGTCAGCTTCAGCGAGTCGGAGTCGGGCACCATCAGGCCGTCGTCCGGTCCCGAAAAGCGCAGCCCCATGCCAACCATCGCCGGTACCGCCGTCGGAGTGCCAGTGATCTGGCCCGGGTTGCGACCCGTGCGGTCCGCGCCGCCGTCGTCGCCGCGCCACGCGCCGACCAGCCCGCGCTCGAGCGAGGGGGACGGTGTCGCCGACGGGGGACTTGCGCCGGTATCGCCCTGCGCGAGCGCGAGAAACCGAGTGGAGGCGACGACGCCGACGACGCAGAACGCCGCCAGCCAACTCGAACGAGACGGTGGCATGAGGTATCCTCCCGGAGTCTTAGCACAACAGGCAGACTTTCAAAGTAGGTACTGCCTTCAGTGCGTCCGGACTCAGAGCCAGCGGGCGTTGGGTCCGAAGTCGGCGCGGTAGTACTCGGACAGGTGCGTGCCGGGCGGGAAGATCGCGTCGAGCGCCTTGCGGTCCTCCTCCGTTACCGTCATCTCCTCGGTCTTCAGATAGCTTTCGAGCTGTTCCATCGTCTTCGGGCCGACAATGGGGGAGGTCACCCCGGGCTGCGCGGCCACCCAGGCGGTCGCGAACTGCGCCGGGTCCACGCCGCGCCGGTCGCAGAACGCCACGTACTCCTCCACCTTCGCCAGGGCGTCATCGTTGTCGCGCGCGAAGGGTGCGCTGCGGGTCGCGTAGCGCGCGCTCTCAGGACGAGGCTGCCCCGCGCGGTACTTGCCCGAGAGCAGACCGCCCGCGATCGGCGACCAGGGGATCGTGGCGATGTCGTACGTGCGGCACATCGGCAGCAGCTCGCGCTCTATGCGCCGATCAAGCAGGTTGTAGGGGGGCTGCTCGCAAACGAAGCGGTTCAGGCCCAGTTCCTTGCTCGCCCACAGCGACTCCACGACCTGCCAGGCCGCGAAGGTGGAGGTGCCGACGTAGCGGACCTTGCCCGCTCGGATCAGGTCGTCGAGCGCGCGCAGCGTCTCGTCGATCGGGATGTCGCTCTTGGGTCGGTGGATCTGGTAGAGGTCGATGTGATCGGTCCCGAGGCGGCGCAGGCTGTCCTCGCAGCCCCGGACGATGTGGTGGCGGTGACTGCCCCAGGCGTTCGGGTCCTGGTCGTCCATCTTGTTGAACACTTTGGTCGCGAGGAAGACGCGGTCGCGCCGGTTATCCTGCGCCAGCGCCTTGCCGGTGATCGTTTCGGACTTTCCGCGGCTGTAGACGTCGGCCGTGTCGAGGAAGTTGATCCCGGCGTCGAGCGCGCGGTGGATGATGCGGATCGAATCCTCCTCGCCGCAGTCGTCGCCGAAGTTCATGCAGCCGAGGCAGAGGCGGCTGACCTGTACGCCCGTGCGACCCAGGGAGCGGTATTCCATGTCGAGGACCTCGTACGTTTCCGGTACTGTTCTCCCGCCGCCGCCCCAACCCCTGCTGCACCTGCGCGGTCAATAGGCAGGAGGCCGCGTGCTGTACCCACCTCCCGAGCACCCGATGGCGGCACTCGTCTTCCCCGGGGACGACGCGACTACCTCGCGGAACCTGGCCCCCGGGCTACCTGTACGGCTACCCGCGCGCGCGGCCGTCGATTTCGTCGTGGAGTCGTCGGATCGGCAGAGCGAAGCGCAAAAACTGGTACCGCGTGACTTCCGCCAACTGCCGACTTTCGGCGCCCCGACGAAGCAGTTCGTCTACGGGGTTCCCAGGGGAGCGGCGCAGACATCGGAGGACCTCCGTCTGCGGGAGGAAACTGCCGGTGTTCTCTCTGAATATCGCAAACGGTGTGCGGAATGCGTCGGCCCGGGGAAGCGGGGCGCGGCCGCACTATTGCGCGCCCGGTTCGACGACGGGACCGGCCGCTGCGACCCGTCCCAAGCCCGCCTGCCTATTAGAGAGAAGGATTCCGGGTATAGAGAGAAAAATGGAGTAGACTTCCCGGGGTCGGAATGAAGGAATCCGTCTCTCCGAAGTCGAATGACCGCGCAACGTGAAAGGAGTGCCTGCGACATGGCGTACAGTGTAAAATCGGAGAAGACGGGGACGACCTACTACCTTCATGGGAAGACGACCGAGACCAAGAGTGGGGCGCGGACGCTCTACTTCTTCGCCAAGGAAGTCAAGGATGGCGCGCTGGACGCGCTTCCCGATGGCTACACGACCGCGGAGAGCGCGACCGGCCTGCCCGTCCTGAAGAAGAAGGATAAGCAGTAAGCCAGGACGCCGACCCCGGCGTATCAGGTTTGAAACGGCGACAGCGACGGATGCTGTCGCCGTTTCCCGTTCGGACGTTCATCGGCGGCCGTTCGCCGCCGCCCGGAAAGTAGGAGAGAGTCCCCCGCCCGCCGAACAGGCTCACATGCACGAAAAGATGGCCGCCTTCTGGGGCGCGGCTCCGCAGATCGAACGCGTCTGGGGGAAGGGCAGGCGCGAGTCGGTCGCCGCACGCACGCGGCTCTATCCCGGCATCGTCACCCACGACATTCTCACCTCCGAGACGCTGGCCCCGGAGATCGCCGACACTCAGGTCGTTTTTTCCACGTGGGGAATGCCTCCCCTTAGCGCCGAGGAGCTGGCCCGTTTCCCCCGCCTGGAGGCCGTCTTCTACGCCGCCGGGACGGTGCAGTGGTTCGCCCGGCCCTTTCTCGAACGTGGGGTCGCGGTCTACAGCGCGTGGCAGTCGAACGCGGTCCCCGTGGCCGAGTTCACGCTTGCCCAGATCCTCCTCAGCTTCAAGGGCTACTTCCGGAACGTGCGCCAGTGTGAGACGTACCAGGGAAGGAGTGGCCACCCTTTCCGCGGGCCGGGAGTTTACGGCGAGACCGTCGCGCTGCTCGGGGCGGGCGCCATCGGGCGACGGGTCATAGAACTGCTGCGTCCGTTCAACCTGCGGATCGTCGTCTTCGATCCCTTTCTGCCGGAGGAGCGCGCCCGGGAGCTGGGGGTGGAGCGGGTATCCCTGGACGAGGCGTTCGCGCGCGGGCTCGTGGTGTCCAACCACCTCGCCAACAAGCCCGAAACCCGCCACCTGATCGGCGAAGAGCAGTTCCGGAGGATGCGCGACGGGGCGACGTTCGTCAATACCGGGCGCGGCGCGACCGTGGACGAGACGGCTCTGGTGGCGGAGCTGCGGCGTCGGCCCGACCTGACCGCGCTTCTGGACGTCACCGACCCGGAGCCGCCCCTTCCGGACTCGCCGCTTTACGTCCTGCCGAACGCGCACCTCACCTCCCACATCGCGGGCTCGATCGGCGACGAGGTCCTGCGCATGGCCGACGCCATGCTGGACGCGTTCGAGGCGTTCGAGCGCGGGGAGCCGTCCGAGACGCGCGTTTCCGACGAGATGCTCGACTACATGGCGTGACCGCGCCCGCGCCCGCGCTGCCCCGATGACCGATGTCACCGTTTTCCCCCGAGGCAACCTCGTGTTTGCGCCGGTTTCTCCGACTGCCGGTTTCGACAACGTGTAGTTCGTCGCGCGGCACGCCGAAAACGGAGTAACGACGGCTCCCGGCCCGTACCGGGGGTGTCATCCGGCGAAAGGCCAGGCGGAGCGAGCGCGCGTGAATACAGGGGAAGAGATAGCGGCGAGGGGGGTAGTGGGGGCGACGGGAGAGGCGGTCGAGGCGGGTCTTCAGCCGGTGTACGAACTGGCGCCGGACGCGCTGTTCGGCCGACAGATGGTGATGACGCCCGGGATGCTGGTGGACCGTCTGCACGGCTGCCAGGAGGCGGCGGAGCGTCTGCGTGACGTGGTACGCCAGCGGCGATTGGGGGAGGAGCAACGGTTCGGCTTCGAGGTGAACCCGGTGGCGGACCAACTGGATCGGCTGTCGGACGAAATCCGGGGGATGCTGTCTCTTCTGGGGCGGGGCGGCCTGTGGAC
>DATLHN010000102.1:0-10240 GCA_035539875.1 Armatimonadaceae bacterium | reverse complement strand
TAGAGCTTCTGGCGCAGGGTCTCCGTGGGCTTCAGGAGGACGGCGTCCGCGTAGGCGTTCTCCGCCTCCAGGTAGGCCGTGACCTCGGGCGCGCCCTTCTCGCGCAGCCAGTGGTAGTCATCGATGCGCGCGTGCCCGTGGAGGGCGTGCGTCACGGGCCGCTTCTCGGCGACGGGCGGCGTGACGGCGGCGGCGGCGGCGGTTTCGGACAGGTCGAGGGGCATGGCGGGGCACTCTCCGGTCTGGGCAGGTGGTTATGGGATTACGATACCGGCTCTGCTCCCGCCGTGTCAACGCAAACGCCGGGTCACCTTGCGGCGGTACAATAGCGGTGGAGCAACGGCCTACCCATGAGCAACTACGACACCCTTCCGCTGACCTTCCCCCGCCGCCGCACCCGCCCGGTGCGCGTCGGCAACGTCACCATCGGCGGCGGCCACCCCGTGGTCGTGCAGAGCATGATCACCGAGGAGACGCGCAACGTCCAGGCGTGCGTCCGCCAGATCATGAAGATGCACCGCGCCGGCGCGGAGATCGTGCGCGTCACGACGCCGAGCCTGGAGGAGGCGCACTGCCTGGGCGAGATCCAGGCGGAGCTGCGCAAGCGTCTCGTGGACGTCCCGCTGGTCGCCGACGTCCACCACCAGGGGACGAAGATCGCGCAGGTGGTCGCCGAGTTCGTGGACAAGGTGCGGCTGAACCCGGGCCTGTTCGTCTTCCGCCGTCCGCGCGGGCGTGCCGAGGAGTACGGCGCGGACGAGATCGCGGAGGAGCAGGCGGCGATCGAGGAGAGCCTGCTGCCGGTGATCGAGGTCTGCAAGCGGCGCGACATCGCGATGCGGATCGGGGTGAACCACGGCTCGCTCGCCGAGCGGATGCTGGTCACGCACGGCGACACGCCGGAGGGGATGGTGGAGAGCGCGCTGGAGTACCTCCGCCTGTGCGAGAAGCACGGCTACCGGAACCTGGTCATCTCGCTCAAGGCGAGCCGGGTGCCGATCATGGTGGCCGCGAACCGCCTGATGGTGAAGCGGATGGAGCAGGAGGGCATGGACTACCCGCTGCACCTCGGCGTGACGGAGGCGGGCGACGGCGAGTACGCGCGGGTGAAGTCCACGGCGGGCATCGCGACGCTGCTGGCCGAGGGTATCGGCGACACGATCCGGGTGTCGCTTTCCGAGGACCCGGTGAACGAGCTGCCGGTCTGCTACGAGATTTTGCAGGCGCTGGGGCTCCGCAAGACGCAGGTGGAGTACGTGGCCTGCCCATCCTGCGGGCGCACCAAGTTCGACCTGCCGACCGTGCTGAACCAGGTGCGCGACGCTACCCGGCACCTCGTGGGCCTCGACATCGCCGTGATGGGTTGCTTCCCGCCCGGCGAGACGGTCATTACGGAGTCCGGGTTTTCTCCTATCGAGGGCGTGGAGGTCGGCCAGCGCGTCCTCACCGACCGGGGCGACTTCGCTCCTGTCTCCGCCGTGGAGACGCACGAGTTCTCGGGCGATCTGGTGGCGATCGGCCTGCGGGGCGCGCCGTCGCTGCGGGTCACGCCGAACCACCCCGTCCTCGCCCTAGAGCGCGCGGGCCGCGTCAAGGGCGGTCGCACGCGCTGGGAGCGCATGGCGGGCATCCTCGACGGGCGAGAGGCCCGCTGGGTGGCGGCGGGCGAGATTCGCCGCGACCACGTGCTGCTGTATCCGGTGGTGCAGGGCGAGTGCGACGTCACGTCGCTGCCCGAGGACCCGGATACGGTGGTGGACGACGACTTCCTGACGCTCGCCGGGTGCTTCGCGGCGGAGGGTTCGATCGGGGGGCGCGCGGGGGCGGCGTCCCAGGCGTTCTTCACTTTCGGCGGCGATGAGGGCGACCTCGCCGAGCGCGTGCGCGGCATTCTGTGCCGCATGGGTATTAGTTCCAGTGTCCGCCACCGCCCGGAGCGTAACACGTGGGAGGCCATGGCGCACTGCGCGCCGTTCGCGGGACTCTGCGCCCGCCTTTTCGGGCGGGGGGCGCAGAACAAGCGCCTGCCGCAGTGGATGCTGACGCTCCCGAAGAGCCGTCAGGCGGTCTTGTTGCGCGCCCTGTGGCAGTGCGACGGCTACGTCGGCACCGTGCGCGGCTACCCGCGCGCTACCTACGTCACCGTATCGGGGACGCTCGCCTATCAGGTCCACCAGATGCTACTCCGCCAGGGCATCCCGGCGGCACTTGCGCGCCGCCAACCGGCACGGGTGAACCGTAAGGCCGTCTACTCCGTTTCGGTCACCAGCACCGACGCACTGCGCCGCTTCGCCGCGGTGCTCAGCCTGCCGGTCGCCGTCCCCGACCAGGGGCGCGAGCGCACCGCGCGGCTCGCGCTGGACGACCGGTATCTGTATCTGCCCGTCTCGTCTCTCGGCGCGGTGCCCTACGCCGGGACGGTACACAATCTGGAGGTCGCCGGGGCGGGCACCTACGTCAGCTCGCTCGCCGTGGTCCACAACTGCATCGTCAACGGCCCCGGCGAGATGGCGGACGCGGACTACGGGTACGTGGGCAAGGGCGGCGGGCAGATCACGCTCTACCGCAAGCGCGACCCGATCAAGACGGTCCCGCAGGAGCAAGGGGTCGAGCAGTTGATCGCGCTCATCCGCGCCGACGGCAAGTGGCAGGAGCCGCCCGCGGGCAGCGGCAACTGAGGCACGTGCTCGACCGGATCGCAACGCTATTCGGCCCGAAGGAGGGCGCGCGGGAGCGGGAGTTCTGGGAGTGGTTCGCGGCGAACGAGGCGCGCTACCGCGCTTTCGTGCCGGGCGGACCGGAGCGGGACGCGCTCTTCGCCGAGCTGACCCGGCGGCTGGGCCGCGTGCGCAGGGGTGTTCGGTTCGCGTTTGACGCGCCCGACGAGGCAAATCCGGACGAGCCGCGCGAGCTGGTCCTGAGCGCGGACGGGAACCGGGACCTTTTCCCGGCGGTGCGGCGGCTGGCGGACGCCGCTCCCCCGCCCGACGCGCTGCCCGGCTGGAAGGTCGTCGCCTTCCGCCCCCGGGTTCGCGACCTCGCCGGGGTGGCGCTGCTGCTCGGGGAGACGGTGATCGGCGCGGACGACCTGTGGCTCGCCCTGAAGCCGCGCGGCGACCGCATCGACCTGGACCTGTACCTGCGCGGCCTGCTGGAGGCGTCGGAGCGGGAGATACAGAAGGCGTGCCTGCTGCTGCTCGACTACGCCCTCGGCGAGTACGACGTGGGGACGAAGGTCGGCGCGCTCGACATCCACGCCCTGCCGGAGGACCCGGCGGGGAGCGGCCTGATCCCCTACCCGCGCCTGCCCGAGGAGTTCGACGCGCGCTTCGCACTCCAGCACGAAACGCGGTAGTGCGCGAGTACGCCGTGAAGCGGGCAGCCCTGAGACGCCGATTCCGATCCCCCGATAATTGCCGATAAGCTATCTCTCGTGCAGGAAAGCGCGCGCGCGACGGCGCGCGCTCTTCCCTTCGTCCCAATGGAGTGTGACATGACGCTTTTTTCTGTCCGCCGCCGTGCCGTCCGCGGCGGCGCCGTTGCGCTTGCCGCGCTGACGTCCGTCTCTCTCGTCCCCTTCCCCGCCGCGCGCGCCGCGCAGCGCGCGCCCAAGCCGCCGAAGAAGCCGCCGGTGTCTTCCACGGCGAACTACGTGGTCACGGTGAACGCCGCGCAGGCGCGGCACGGCATCAGCCCGCTTGTCTACGGCGTCAACTATGCGGACAACGCCCAGCTGGTTGACCTGAACGCCCCGCTGCACCGCATGGGCGGCAACAACACCAGCCGCTACAACTGGGAGCAGAACGCCGACAACCGCGGCCGTGACTGGTACTTCCAGAGCATCGCCGAGCCGAGCGCGACGCCCGGCGAGCGCGCGGACTCGTTCATCGGCAACTCGAAGGCCAGCGGGGCGGAACCGATGATGACGATCCCGATGGTCGGGTACGTCGCGAAGCTGGGGGCCGGCCGGAACAAGCTCAGCTCGTTCTCGATCGCCAAGTACGGGGCGCAGACGGGCAATGACTGGCAGTGGTTCCCGGATGCGGGGAACGGCATCCTGGCCAGCACGGGCAGGCCGGTAGTGGGCAACGACCCGCTGGACGCGAACGTCGCCGCCGACCACGACTTCATGCGCCCCTGGGTCGAGCACATGGTCGGTCGGTGGGGCACGGCGGTCGGCGGCAGCGGCCTGCGCTATTACATCTACGACAACGAGCCTTCGCTCTGGCACGACACGCACCGGGACGTCCACCCGACCGGCGCGACGATGGAGGAGGTACGCGACAAGATCGTCGCGTACGGAACGATGATCCGCTCGGTGGACCCGGGCGCGAAGCTGGTGGGGCCGGAGGAGTGGGGCTGGAGCGGGTTCCTCTTCAGCGGCTTCGACCAGCAGTACGGCAGCCAGAACGGCTGGGGCTACCTGCCGGACCGGGCCGCGCACGGCGGCATGGACTACGTGCCGTGGCTGCTGCAGCAGCTTCGCCAGCACGAGACGAACACGGGCGTACGCGTTCTGGACGTCTTCACGCTCCACTACTACCCGCAGGGCGGGGAGTTCAGCGACGACGTCTCGCAGGCGATGCAGCTGCGGCGCAACCGCTCCACCCGCTCGCTCTGGGACCCGGCCTACCGCGACGAGACGTGGATCAACGACTTCGTGCGGCTCGTGCCGCGCATGCGCGACTGGGTGAACGCGCACTACCCGGGCCTCAAGACCGGGATCACGGAGTACAACTGGGGCGCGGAGGGGCACATCAACGGCGCGACGACCCAGGCGGACGTCTACGGCATCTTCGGGCGCGAGGACCTGGACATGGGGACGCGCTGGACCACCCCCGCGACCTCCTCGCCGACCTACAAGGCGATGAAGATGTTCCGCAACTACGACGGCAACAAGAGCGGGTTCGGCGAGACGAGCGTCCAGGCGACCTCGACCAGCAACGCCGACGACCTTTCCGCGTTCGCGTCGGTGCGGGCGAAGGACGGCGCGCTGACCGTGGTCCTGGTGAACAAGATGCTCACCGCCAGCAACGCCGTCACGGTGAACCTCCAGAATTTCGCGCCCGGGGCGGCGGGCCAGGTGTGGCAGCTCACGGGCGCGAACAGCATCAACCGCCTCGCGGACGCGGCCGTGGCCTCCAATGCGCTCACGCTCACCGTTCCGGCGCAGAGCGTGACGATGGTGGTGGTCCCCCCGGCGACGCCGGGCCTGGTGAAGGGGCCGGAGCTGTCGCTCGAAAAGTACGAGGGAGACGCGGCGGGCCTGACGGCGACGGTAGAGCTGCGCGCGCCCGGAACGACGACCGCGCTGGAGACCCGGAGCGTTCCGCTGCTCAGCCCGGGGGCGCTGACCTTCCACACGGCGCGGCGCGGGACGTTCGACGTGGCGGTGCGGGTGCCGGGCTTCCTGCGCAGGCGGTTCGCGGGGGTCACGGTCTCGGAAAGCGGGGCGGCGACGCTCGGGTCCGTGACGCTGACCAACGGCGACGCCGACGGAGACAACCAGATCGGCCTCGGCGACGCCACGATGGTGTCGCGCGCGAACGGCAGCACCCCCGGCGGCTCGAATTGGAACGCGAGCGCCGACCTGAACGGCGACGGCCGCGTGAACCAGGCGGACTACGACATCGTGACCGCCAATTTCCGGGCGGCGGGCGATCCGTAGGCGGAAGAGACGCGGCGGCGGGGAGGGATGTCCTTCCCCGCCGTCGAAGCAAGACGTCAAATGTTCATCAGGAATATTACGGACAGGGCGCGGTCCTACCGGACGCTCCTCGCCGTCGGCCTGGCGGTAACGCTTGCCGGAGCTGCTCGGGCGCAGACCACGCCCCAGTTCTTCTTCACCCTCGCGGGCCAGGTGCCCGCCAGTCCGTCCAGCGCGCTCACCAGTCTCAGCGTGAACCCGAACCAGGAGTTCACGCTGTCGGTCTGGTACCAGTTCCAGCCCTCGCCGTCCGTCAACTACTTCGGCGTAAACGTGTTCGTCGGGTTCGACCAGACGAACGCCGCCGGGATCGCGGCGACGCCGCTGAACAGCCGTCTCACGCTCGGCTCGGGGCTGAACGCGGACACGGCGGTGACGAACATCAACAACGGGTCTAACCCGACGGACGGCCACAACCCGGAGGGCTACACGAAGCTCGGCGGCAACCGCCTGGGCGGCGGCCAGGACCCGAACGGCGTCGCGGGCGCGACGCGCCCCTACGGCCTCGACATCGCCCTGCTCGCGGGCAACAGCCTGGGGGATTTTTACAGCGGCACGGGGCCGAGTCCGGTGCGCCTGTTCGACGTCACCCTCCGCAACATCGACCTCGGGTTCGGCGGCAGCGAGACGGTGACGATCTACGGCACGGGCAACGGCGCGGGCGGCGCGAACGACGGGTTCAACACCTTCCTGGACACGGGCGCGGGCGCGACGGGGCGCATACTGGGTCAGTCTACTTCCCTGCAGGTGCTCCAGCCGATCCCGGTCTCCCCGCTGCACGTCGCCCTGCCCACCGGCCTCTTCCTGATGGGACTGACGCAGCGGCGTCGGCGGCGTCGGCAGCGCCGGACGGCCAGTTCCCGGGGCCGATCCGCCTGATCTTTTGCCGCCGCCGCACCGTGGCACGTTAGTGGCAGAGGGGGTTGGGGTAAAGAAGCCCTATCAACGGCGGTGCGGAAGGCGGGCATCGATGGCAGCAGCAGCGGCGGACACCCTGACGGCGAAGACGGCGGGCGAGGGAACGGCGGAGCGGGCGCAGCATCGGGCGACGGCGGCGGACGACGCCGCCCGCCGCGCCGCCGCGCTGCTGGACGGCCTGGAACCGGGCGAGTACACGGTAGAGGGGCGGCGCGTGACGGTGGTGGTCGTCCGGAACGACGACCGGGACGACTCCCCCAGCCTGCTCGCCAGTGCGCACCGCGTCAGCGAATGGCAGACCCCGTACCCGCTGGCGGCGTCATCGACGGCGGCGTCCGGCGGGCGCATCCCGGCGTCGATGGCGGCGGGGGTTCTGGCCGCGGTCGGGATGCTCGGGATGCTCGCGGGCGTGCTCTCCCTGCCCCGCTCGGGCGGTCTGGAGAGTGTGGCGATCGTCCGCCCCGCCGAGGCCGAGGAGGCGACGTTCCCGGCGGCACCGGTGTTGGCGGACACGGCCGTACCTGCCCCGGAGGGCGACGACATCGTCGGCGCTGCCTCGGTCGCCTCCGCGCGCTGAGAAGTTCCTTCCCCTACTTGCTGCTGAAGAGCGGGGCGCGCTCCTGCCAGAGTTTCAGGATGGCGTGGGCGAGGCGGTCCGGGTCGTGGCGGACGACGGCGGTCTCGGAGATGAACGCCCCCTTGACGACCGTGTACCCCTGCTGCGTGATCGCGCCGAGGTCCGGGTCTACGAACTCCGCGCCGGTCTTCGTGTAGCGCGCCATCATCTCGCCGGAGGGGCGCGCGGTGTTGACCAGGACGTAGTCGAAGACGCGCACCCCCGCGTGCTCCTCGATGGCGGCGACGTGCTGCGACGCGGTGTAGCCGTCGGTCTCCCCGGGCTGGGTCATGACGTTACAGACGTAGACCTTGAGCGCCTTCGCCTTCGACAGCGCCTCCGCGATCTCCTGGACCAGAAGGTTCGGGATGACCGAGGTGAAGACGCTCCCCGGCCCCATCAGGACGATGTCCGCCTGCGCGATCGCCTTCACCGCCTCCGGGAGCGCGCGCGGCGTGTCCGGGCAGAGGCGGATGCGGTCGATGCGCGCCGGGTCGGTCGCGATGTTCGTCTCGCCCGTGACCTCGCGCCCGTCCTCCATCTCGCCGACCAGGACGACCGACTCGACCGTCGACGGGAGGACGCGCCCGCGGATGGCGAGGACCTTGCTCGTCTCCTCGACCGCGCGCTCGAAGTCCCCGGTGATGTCCGCCATCGCGGCGATCAGCAGGTTGCCGAACGAGTGGCCGGAGAGTCCGTCCTTCGCGTCGTTCGTGGCGAACCGGTACTGGAAGAGCTGCTGCATGAGCGGCTCGGCGTCCGCGAGGGCGACCAGGCAGTTGCGGATGTCGCCGGGGGGCAGCATCCGGCCCGGCATCTGCTTCTGGAGCAGGCCGGAGGAGCCGCCGTCGTCGGTCATCGTCACCACCGCCGTCAGGTTCCCGGTGTACTGCTTCAGGCCGCGCAGCAGCGTGGAAAGGCCGGTGCCCCCGCCCACGACCACGATGCGCGGGCCGTGCGAAAGGGCGCGCTTGCGGTGCAGCACGCTGGGCAGGTCGCCGAGGCTTTCGGGAGCGAGCACGCCGACGATGGAGCGGTTGACGGCGACCAGCGCGAAGAAG
Source organism: Armatimonadaceae bacterium (assembly GCA_035539875.1). Taxonomy (GTDB): domain Bacteria; phylum Armatimonadota; class Armatimonadia; order Armatimonadales; family Armatimonadaceae; genus CALEKU01. The sequence goes on along the minus strand of DATLHN010000102.1, from coordinate 1,938 downwards.
ACCGTGCCCAACCCGAAGGCGAGAAGGGAAAGCCCGAGCGGGACGTAGACGGCGGGCCGGTCCAGCGACAGGTGCGACGTACGGTAGAGCCAGTCGGCCATCCGGTCCAGGTAGTTCAGCGTCTGGATGTTCGCCAGCACCATCACCCCGACGATCACCAGCAGGATTCCCAGCGGGATGAGGGCGAGCCACCGCTTGATGCGCAGGCCGGGGTAGAGCCACTTGAAGCCCTGCGTCATCGAGCGCTGGAGCCGGGTCTCGGGCGAGTCGCCGCCGGGCGGCGGCGACTCGGGCGGCGCGATGGGCGTGGGGTCGCGGCGCGAGGGGATGTTGATCCGTGTCGCCATCTCTACTGCCCGCCCGCCTTCCCGCGAGCGTCTCCCGCGATCTGTGTGGCGGCGGCGGCGGGAGCGGAGCGCCGGTCGGTCGTGCCGTCCAGGATGATCGCGGGCTCGGGGTCGCTCGCCGTCGCCCGGTGGACGTCGCGGTGGTGGAGCAGCACCCGGTAGCCGCGCTCGGCGAGGAAGCAGGCCAGCTTCTCGGAGATGAAGACCGAGCGGTGGCGTCCGCCCGTGCAGCCGATCCCGATGGTCAGGTACGCCTTCCCCTCGTCGACGTAGTGCGGCAGCGACCAGCCCACGAGGTCGTAGAGCCGTTCCAGGAAACTATCGGTTCGCTCGTCCGACTGAATGTACGCCTCGACGTCCGGGTCGCGCCCGTCGCGCGGGCGCAGCGTGTCGTCGTAGTGCGGGTTGCGCAGGAAGCGGACGTCGAACAGCAGGTCGGCGTCCATGGGCGTCCCGTACTTGAAGCCGAAGGAGGCGATGGTCACCGTCAGGGACGGCCCGCGCCGCCCCGGCGCGGCGAACTCGTCGCGCAGCCGCTGGCGCAGGTCGGCGGGGGCCAGGCCGGTGGTGTCCATCACCAGGTCCGCCCGCTCCTTGATCGGCGCGAGCAGGGCGCGCTCGCGCGCCATCGCGGGCAGGATCCCCCCGGCGTCCAGGAAGAGCGGGTGGGTGCGGCGGGTCTCCTTGAACCGCTGTACGAGCGTCTCGTCGGAGGCGTCGAGGAAGAGCAGGGTCGGGCGGACGCGCTCGAGCGCCTCCATCCTCTCGAGGGCGGGGAGCAGTTCCTCGATCTGCCCGCCGCGCATGTCGCAGACCAGGCAGAGGGGCATGGGGTCCGCGTACTCCTCCCCGGCGACGAGCGGCAGCAGGCGCGGCGGGAGGTTGTCCACCACGCGGAAGCCCATGTCCTCGAAGGCGGTGGCGGCGAGCTGCTTGCCCGCGCCGCTCATGCCCGAGAGGACGACGCGCGCGGGGAGCGCGCTGCTGCGCTTGTCCGGCAGGCTGTGACGATCAGAGGTGGGGACTGACATGGGCGGCGGCGGTACTTACTTCTCGCCCCGGTCCGCCGCTTCGCCGACGAACGTGTTCAGGATGCCCGAGAGTATCCCCATGACGACCGAACCGAAGAGGGCGGCCCAGAAGTCGCGCACGACCAGCCCGACGTCGAGGCGGCCGACGAGCAGGAACATCAGGGCGTTGATCACGAGGCCGAGCAGGCCGAAGGTGAGGCAGTTCAGCGGGAGCGTGAGCAGGCGCAGGACGCCGCCGATGACGGCGTTGACGAGCGCGAAGACCGCGACCGCGACGAACGCGGAGGCGACTCCCGGCTTCAGCGCCAGTCCGAGACCCAGGGCCTGGGCGGCGACGACGGTCAGATAGAGCGCGAGTGCGCTGACGACCCAGCGGATAAGGATTCGCACGCGAGTTCCCCCTGCCTTAGATTATATCCGGTACGGACAGGCAATGAAGCGCGGGGTGAAGCGCGGGGGCGTCGGACCGACCGTCCGACGCCCCCGTCGCGCGCGTAGGTGCCGCGGCCCAGGACGAACAGGCTCAGAACGCGCGTCCGCCTCCGAAGCCTCCCATTCCT
>DATLHN010000101.1:0-6692 GCA_035539875.1 Armatimonadaceae bacterium | reverse complement strand
GGCGGCAGAGCCGCGCGCGGGGCGAGCGAGACGGGCTGGAGGTGGGGGCGCAGGTACGCCATCTGCGGGCGGTCCTGCAGGTTCTTCGGCTCGATCGTGAACATGTACTCGCCCCAGCGCGGACCCGCGCCCCACCAGGCGAAGCCGACCCAGACGTCCCGGTCCTTTTCCATCGCGGAGAGCATGTTCCGGATGGCGACCCGGCCCTCCTCGTTGGCGGCGACGGCGAACTCTCCGAGAAACGCCTTTTTCTTGTGCTGGCGGCACCACTCGGCGAACGTCCGCAGCCGCTCGACGCCGACGGTGGGGCTGACGACCTCGGGCTTCGAGCCGGAGCTGTTGCCGTCGAGGTACTGGTGGACGTCGTAGACGTAGTGGTCGAGCGGGTCCTCGACCCGGAGCATCACCTCGCCGTTGCTGGACCGGACCCAGCTGTGCGCGCCGCTCCAGTGGTTGCCCGGCACCAGAAGCAGGTTCCGCGCGCCGGTCTTGCGGATGGCGGCGACGGCGGCGTTGGCGGCGGCGAGCCAGTCCCGGTCCGGCATGTCGTGCGGCTCGTTCATGAGTCCGAGCCAGACGCGCTCGTTCTCCCTGAACTCGCCGGAAAGCTGCTCCCAAAAGTGGGCAAAGTCGGCCGCGGTGACCTCGGGGCTGCCGATGGTCTTGCCGTGGAAGCGGGCGTAGTTGTGCGGGTCCAGGATGGCGATCAGGCCGCGCGACGTGATCGCGGCGACGATCTCCTTCAGCCGCGCCAGCTCCTCCGGCACGAGCGGCTGGCGGACCTGGTGCTGCATCGCCTCCCAGTGGAAGGGGATGCGGAAGACGTTCATCCCCTTGGACGCGTAGTAGTCCACTTCGTTGGCGTGTGGGTAGCTGTACTCCTGCCCGTGGACGGGAATGACGCCGGGCTTCTTCGGTCCGAACTCGGCCCCGGCGAGGTTCGCCCCTGTGTACGGGAGCGGGCCGCCCGGCCGGGCGGTCTCCTGCGGCGCGGACCGGGCCGGGGCGGCGGCACCGCCGCCGAGCAGCGCCCCGGCGGTACCCCCCGCCGCCAGGCGGAGGCTGTCGCGCCGCGTCATGGCGTCGCCCCCTTCGCCGCGGGCGGCGGCGGCGGGGCCTGCTGCGCGGCCGCCATCGCCTTGCGCGCCTCTTCCGGCATCGGCTGGCCGGGCGGCGCGGACATCAGCGCCTTTTCGTCCTTCGTCAGCGCGTTCGGCCCGGTCTTCGCGCCACACCCGGAAAGGGCGGCGGCGAGCGCGACGGCGGCGAGGCAGGCGCAGGGGCCGCGCAGGTGGCTTGGTTTGAACATGGTCATGGTGATCGGTCGGTAAGGCAGACTACGGCCGGAGCGCGTTCCACATGTTGTTGGCCGCGCCGCCGGGGTTCGTGGCGACCGGCTTCATGGCCTTGACGTGGCCGTCGGCGAAGGCGAAGTTAGACATCTCCGCGTGCATCGGGATGATGCCGCCGTTCCGGCCGGTCGGGTCGTTCTTCGCGGGCTTGTCGGCGCGGGTGGCGTCCGGGATCATCTGGGGGCCGCTGGACGTGATCCAGTTCGACGGGCCGCCGACGATGCAGCCTGGCCCCCACATCAGCACGTTGCCCGGGTTGGTCGCGGCCGTGTCCCAGACATGGAGCCGCTCGGCCAGCAGGATCGTCTCCGCCGGGCGGGCGACCTCGGACACCGGGCGGGTCGGGTTGGCGATCCACGTGTCGGTCGAGCCCATCAGGCCGAACAGGGCGTTCGACGAGCCGTTCCAGCTTATCCATCCGTTCGACACGTAGGACAGGCGCGGCCCGGCCCAGGAGTGCGTGGACGGCACCTCGCCGATCGGGTCGGTGGGGCAGCGGAATACGTCCAGGCTCTTGACGTAGGGCGTGACCAGCCGGTACCACGTGGCGTCCCACCAGCCGGTGTGCAGGCCGACCGGGAACGTCTCGTCGTAGTCCTGGGCGTACATCAGCGACGCCAGGCCGAGCTGCTTCAGGTTCGACAGGCACGACGCCTGCCGGGCCTTCTCCCGGGCTTGGGCGAACACGGGGAACAGGATCGCCGCCAGGATCGCGATGATGGCGATGACGACGAGAAGCTCGATCAGGGTAAAGGCGCGAGCGGGCGATTTGGTGGTCTTCGTATTCATGTAGGGCGGGTTCCTTCCATCGGGACTCGGGCGGGTCGTCGCCGACCCGCAATCGGATAGCGCCGCGTTCGTGTTACGAGCGCGGCGGCACGCAGGTCAATCCGGCGAACAGGGAGGGCGCGACGGCGAGCGGCGGCAGGCTCAGGTCGGGCTCGGCGATCTTGCGCCTCAGGGCGCGCACGGCCTCGCGCCCGATCTGCTCCCACCCCGCCACCAGGGTGGTAACGTCCGCCCCCGAGTAGAACTCGATCTTGCCGTGGAACGTGACGAGCGAAAGGTCGCGGGGGACCTCCAGGCCGCAGCGGGCGGCGGCGACCAGGATCGGGAGCGCGGTGTTGATCTCGTAGGCGAGGACGGCGGTGGGCCGGTCGGGGCCGAGCAGCATTTTCGCCGCGCCCTCCAGGCGGTGGTCGCCGGGCAGGGGCGACTGGAGCGAGAACGTCCGCGGGGCCAGCCCGGCGTCCCGCATCGCGGCCTCGTACCCGCCGCGCCGCTCGGCAACGCTGTAGTGCGGATCGGACGGGTTGGCGACCGCGAAGGCGACGCGCTCGTGGCCGAGGGCGAGCAGGTGGCGCGCGCCCATCACGCCGCCCGTGAAGTCGTCCGGGAAGACGCAGTCGGCTTCCCGCCGCTGGTTGATCCAGACGGTCGGTATGCGGTGGGTCGCGATCGCGTCCAGGAAGCCCTGGGGGAAGTCGAACGCGGCGTTGATGAACAGCCCGTCCGCCGCCAGCTCGCGCACGATCTTGGGCAGGTACTCGTCGTCGCCGAAGACGTCGTCGGCGACGTGCGCGACCGAAAGCTGCATGTTCACCTCTTCGAGGCCGCGCGACAGTCCGACCAGCAGGGCGGGGTCCAGGAACATGTGGCGCAGCGGCTGGATGAACGCGGCGCAGCCGAAGTTGCCCGTGCGCATGGCGCGGGCGGATGCGTTGGTGCGGTAGCCCATCTCGCGGGCCGTCTGCAGCACGCGCTCCTGGGTCTCGGCCTTGATGCGCACGCGTCCGGCGCGGCCCGCGAGGACGTGCGAGACGGTGGTCGGCGCGAGTCCGAGGCGCTGGGCGATATCGACGGCGGTAACGCGGTGTCTGGTGGTGATGTCCATCGCTGGAATACAAGCGATGCTACATCCATGTAGCATCCGCTACGCCATTCTAACACGCCTTTTGCGCGCCGTGCCAGCAACGAGGTCGATTTTTTCGCGCCGAGCGTTCGGAGGGCAGGGCGGGCCCGCCGCCGAACCACCCGGTATGCGTATCCACTGGGAAGACGAGGCGCACAGCCGGCGCGGGGGCGGGGCGAAGGGCGCGGCGGTGACGGCGGACGGAACGATCCTGACCGCGCGGACCGCGCGCGTGGGAGACGGTACGGGCGTGATCTGCGCGGCCAGCGAGGACGGCGGGCGGACATGGCGCGACCGCGGCGTGATCGCGAGCGACGACGACCGGGCGACCGACATCGGCGACGGCTGCCTGCTCGCCCGCGCCAACGGCGAGCTGTGGTACTCGTACCGCCGCAACCGGCTGCACGGGAAGTGGGCCGCGAACCCGCGGTTCGCCATCGAGGTGGCGGCGAGCCGGGACGGCGGCGCGACCTGGCGTCCGCACTCCACGGTCGCCCTCGCCCGGGGCGCGTGGCGCGGCCTCTGGTCGTCGTTCCTCCTGGAGCGGCGCGACGGCAGCGTGACCTGCTTCTACGACGACGAGGACACCCCGGCGGCGCGGGGCTTCCCGCGCCACCAGTGGGTGACCGCGAAGACCTGGGACGAGCGCAGGGGCGTCTGGGGCGGGGCGGTGACCGTCTCGCGCGCCCACGACCCCGCGCACCTGTCGCGCGACGGAATGCCGAGCGTGGTCGAGGGCGCGGACGGCCGACTTTTCTGCGCGCTGGAGAGCGTCCGCACCTCGGCGCCGCACGCGGGCCTGGTCCGGTGGGTGGAATCCGCGGGCGGCGCGGCGAGGGACGACTGGAACTGGCGGCGGACGGAGCGCGCGGTCGTCCACGAAGCGCCGCGGCTCGGCCACTCGGCGTTCGCGCCCTGGGTGACCCGGCTCACGGACGCGGCGCTGATCTGCGTCTTCGGGACCAACGCCGGCCGCGAGAAGCCCGACGCCCCCGGCACGCCCGCGCACCTCTTGAACCTCGACATCGCGTACGTCCTCAGCGAGGACGACGGGCGGACGTGGTCCCGGGAGGCGGTGCCACTTTACGCCGGGAGCCACCGCTGCTACATGCCGCAGGTCGTCACGCTCGGCGGGAATAGGCTCGCCTGCCTCCTGCTCGACTTCAAGGCGGGGTTCCGCGTGGTTCTCGGTTCGTACCGCTGAAACGACAGACTGATACGACAGAAGGGGGACGCTCCCAACTTATGGAAGCATCCCCCTTATCGCCTGCCCGTTATGGGCCGTAGAATCCATTTACAGACTATGCGTGATCTCTTGTGACCCCTATCTCAACTCGCTCTGCTGTTGTCCTCGCTATTCAATTGTCACTATGCGATTGTACGTATTCTGTTTTCCGCTAAGTTGTGGTCAGCGCGTGGCTGACATCTCTCTTTTACCGCGACGCCGCGCGCTCTAAACGCGGCGGCAAAGACTTTTTCACGCGCGACGGCGCAGCGAGCGCCCGCGCACCAGCCCAAGTCCGAGCGCCCCGGCCATGACGATCCCGGTAGCGACCGCGCCCGGCTCGGGGACTACCTGGATCGCGCCGCGGACCTCGCCTCCGCCGAACTGGGCAGTGTGGAAGTTTATGTACGCGCGCCCGTTCAGGATGTTCGAAATCTGCGCGGTCAGCGTCGTGTTGTTGCCTTCGGGCGCGTCCCACTTGCCGCTGATCGTGCCGCCGACGCCGCTGGCGAACGGCGTGACGACGACGTCGTTCGGGTTGTTGTCGTTGAACGGCGCGCCGAAGAACCCCCAGACGACCGGTCCGTTGGTGGTCGGGGTGACGGCGGGACCGGCGTGGATGTGGGCGGCGGTCAGGTTGTCGTTCGTGTCCGTGGACTGCGTGCCGGTGAAGTCGATGTTGAAGATCGTGGCGCGGAACGTCATCGCCGTCTGCGCGTCGTTCAGGGTGAAGACGGCCTCGCCGAAGGACGCCGGGCGCGGAGCGCCCGTGGTCAGAGTCGGGACGGCCGGGGGGTTCTCCTGGCCGTTGGTGAGGATGGCGAAGAGGTCGATCGCCGCGCGGGCCGGGCGCGGCGCGAGCGCCCCGGCCGCGAGGAGAAGCAGGGCCGCGGAAGCGGCCCCGGTGACGAATCGGACCGTCTGTCTTTTTTGCATTCCCAATACCTCCAAGGAATAAGGTCGGAGCCGGAGTACGTCAGGTTGGTTCCTGCCACGCAATTATACTCGGCACCGACCTTATTCTCGCCGCTCTTCGCAAATTGTTGCGGGAGGATCAGGGGAAGGCGTGTTGTGGCTGCGGCCGGTCGACGAGCATCTCGGCGCGGACGGTCGTGCCGCAGGGGGCGTCCGGCAGCGTCGGGTACACCTCCACGCGGTCGGCGAGGCTGTAGACGAGCGGTAGACCCCAGCCACCGAAGCGGATCGCCTCGCCGCCGGGGGCGTTGTCGATCGCGTACGCGGGGGCTTCGCCCGCGGCGCGGGGCGCGCCCGGGGCGGGCAGTCGGCTCGGCTCTGGAATCCCGCGCCCCCGGTCGGAGACGATGACCAGTATGCGATCGCGCCGTACCTCTATCTCGACGGCGTAGCAGTCCGTGCCCGCGTGCAGGACGGCGTTCGTGGCGAGTTCGCCGATCAGGACCTCGACGTCCGCGATGCAGCGCACCCCGACGCCCACGCTCTCCAGCAGCAGGCACGCCGCCCGCCGCAGGACCGTCACGTGCTGTGGGTCGGTCGGCAGGTCCAGTTTCAGTGCGAGCGTCGGCGCTGCGGCGCAGTCGTCGTCCGCGGCCGGGCCGGTAGCCGACCGCCGCGCCGCGGAACCCTCGGCGCGGCGCGCGAGCCACGCGGCGAGGAGGAGCTGGCACTCGGTCGGCAGACGCTCGCTCGTGCGCAGGTCCGCGAGATACTCGTCGGGGTCTATGACCGGCGGCGGCGTCACGTCCCGGCATTCGGCGTCGGCCAGAACCACCCAGGTCTCGTACTCGCCCACCGGGAGCGCCTCGGCCCGGTACCGGTCGTTGCCGCGGTTCACGAAGTCGGCGAGTTCTTCGGCATCCTCTCGTTTCATAAGCTCAGTCCCGGCCTCAGGTCGAACGCCCTAATAATATCTGTTTCACGGTAGACATCGGTTGGGATGGTCCGGTGAATATATGTCGGTAAGCGCGGAGGGAAAAGTACGCATCCTGTAAGGTGAACCCCGCACAAATGTGGCTGATAAAGCCGAGGTACCCAATCTCGGGTAGGGGAAAACCGCGGCGGGAGGCGGCAAAGCTTTTTTGCTGCTGCCTGCTGAAAGTGGCTGGCGCGGAGTACACTACGGTAAGAATGCGGGCGGTTCTCGACGACGCGTGCCGCCTCAGCCTCCCCGGGGGAAACTCACGATGGTTTGCCGACAACGACGTCGCCGTCCCTTGCCGCCTGG